>NZ_DBGS01000077.1:0-9286 GCF_002295455.1 Thalassospira sp. UBA848
CCCGGTTTGAGTTCAAGGGGCGTGATACGGTCTTTATCCTGGTACTCCTGCAGCTTTTCATTCTGCCGGAAGTGCTGATTGTCGAAAACTACGCCATCGTGTCCAAGCTGGGTCTGTTTGATACAGCACTTGGCATCGGTCTGCCTTACATGGCCAGTGCATTTGGCATTTTCTTGTTAAGGCAAGCCTTCAAATCCGTGCCAATCGAGCTTGAAGAAGCCGCGCGGATCGAAGGATGCAGCTGGATGGGTGTTCTGTGGAAGGTCTATGTACCTGCGGCCAAGCCGGTCTATCTGGCCTATGCGCTGGTATCCATCGCCACACACTGGAACAACTTCCTGTGGCCGTTGATTGTCACCAACTCCCCAGAAACAAGGCCGCTGACGGTGGGCTTATCACTGTTTGGCGCACCGGAAACCGGGGTGGATATCTCGGTGATCAGTGCGGCAACCATCATGACCATCGCCCCGCTTTTGATGGCGTTTCTGATCTTCCAGCGGCAATTCATTCAGGCCTTCTTGCGCGCTGGCATCCGCTAGAGTGTCACCGTTTGGGGGTGTGTTCTCGATCTCTTTTCTTGAGCGCCCGATTGTATCACATTGGTTCACATATCCAGTCCCTGCAGGATGTGTCTCTGTGGCACCACACGGAGAGCCACGTGATCTCCCCAGACACGATGCGGCAGCAACATCTTGCGCCTTTCGGCCTCCCCCCGAAAGGCTGAAACGTCCGGGCCTCCCACCCGGGCGTTTTCTTTTGAGGATCAAAACGCGAAGGACACGCGTGCCTTCGCCTCCCAGATATCAAGCCCGTTCTGCCCGATACTGAGATACCCGGCTCCGACATCAAAGGCGATCCGGTCCTCATAGAAAAACCGCATCCCGCCCCGGATTGTACCGGTCACAGGTGATGTGTCTTCAAGTCGCAGATCACCTGACAGGATCTTGCCATCATTGGGACGATCCAGTGCGATGTGCAGCCCAAGCTCGCCATAGGGCATCCCAAGAAGATCATCACCCAGATCAACATAGCGGCTGGCCTCGCCCGATATTTCCGCCGAACCATAGCCAAAATGATCCGACCCGATATCAACAGTCACCGGTGTGCCATTGATGGTCCCGCTCAGGTCATAGTCCTCGACAAAGGTTTCGGCATAGGAAAGTCCAAAGCGCGGGCGCAGGAACCATTCTTCATAACGATACTGCCCGTTGATCGCAGCAGCGGCGGAAAGCTGATGGGAAAAGTAATTCCCTTCAAGCACAACAACCTCAAGGTCATTTTGCAGCAACATATAGCCAAGCGACCCTTGAATCGCCCATTGCGGCGACAATCGATGGGCAAAATATGGTCCGACCGAAAGACCATAAGCCGCCGTTTCAAGACCACCGTCATATCCATCAGACCCGCTGGTTTCGAAAGAGGCGGAAATACCGGCAACCGTATCGTCGGCAATTTCGCGATCAACCCCGAACAGGAAGGATCCGCTGTAACCTTCGGTATCAAGATTATGGCGACGATCCTGGGCATAAACCCCGCGCGTTTCCGACCAGAAATTCCACAAGGGGTCACTGAAAAAGTCCCTGCCGGGGGTCAAAGGCACATCGGATTGCTCCAGAAGCGAGGCCACCGTTATCCCCTCGTAACCACCCTGACGTACCAAGGTGCACGGCGCGGTAAAGATCGCGCCGCTTTCATCGAGATAGAGATATCCATTCCCTTCAAGGATCGCACAGGTACTGTCCGCAAGATACGCGTCCGGGCGCTTTGGAAGCTGCGCATTGGCAACTGTTTCAGGCACGTTTGGCGATGGCGGGGTGATCGCCGGTACCTCAGGCGTGATCGGCTCCGGGGGCAGCACCCCGATGGGTGGTTTTGTATCGATGGGAAGTTCCGGGGTGATCCCGGTTGGCGGCAAGGTTCCGATGGGGGGCGTTACACCAATCGGGCGCTCCGGTGTAATTGGCTCCGGGGGGAGAACACCAATGGGTGGTTTTGTGTCGATTGGAAGCTCCGGGGTAATCCCGGTTGGCGGCAAGGTTCCGATAGGGGGCGTTACACCAATCGGGAGTTCCGGCGTAATCAGATCGGGTGGCAAAATGCCGATGGGCGGCTTGACGGCAATCGGGATCTCGGGCGTGATGCCAGTCGGCGGCAGAATACCGATTGGCGGGATCACGGCGATGGGGATTTCCGGTGTGATCGTTTGGGGCGGCAAAATCCCGATCGGCGGCTTGATCGCAACGGGCGGATCAACAACCACCGGCACCTCTGGTGTCAGAAAATCAGGGAATAATCGTCCGATGGGCGGCAGGTTCACCCCGCCTTTCTGGTTCTGACTGTCCAGAAGACAGCCACCGCCACTATTGTCATAAAGATGGTGCGTCCCACCATTTCCGGTCGATACAACATCCGACAATGTAAGATGCAAACCGCGCCGCGCCTGATTCCATGTATCCTTGGTTGACCCTTGTGCATCAAGGCGAAACGCCCCGGCGCTGGTACCTGAAAGCCAGACCGAACTGGCGCTATCAGATGTTTTGCCAACGAAAATCAACCCGCCACTGGCTGCGCAGTTGGCAGCACGGGCATCGAACGGTGCCAACGCAATAGCCAGCACCCCGAAACCTGCAATCCCCCAAAGGTCACTAATTGACGGTCCCTTCACAGCTCCCCTCCCCCTCAAAAAAGAACATGCGATCTGTCGTTGCGCGTGCTGGCGTCTGTTTCCGATTATTGCACACGCGCGATGCGGGTTTTCAAAATATCCCCAATTCGGCATTCAATCTGGCTTGTTACTTCGGAAACAGGAACGTCAACACCAGCCGTGCACCCCATCCATCGGGACCGGCATCCGGGCTATCCACCCAGTAGCGTACCCCCGCACCCACACTGATTTTTTGATCGCCAAGACTGGTCAGCTTGGAAACGATGCCATTGACCGGCACCGACCATTGATCGGCGGCCCAGTTATAGGTGCTTTCGGTATTCAGTGCGAAAGTCCAGGCATTCGGCGTGGTGTAATTGATAAATGGCTGGAAGAAACTGGCATTTGTGGCCGAAGCAGCAGACCCTTCGTCCGCGCCCCAGACATGGTTGGTCAACATGCCATAGGTCCATGGGCCATCGGCAAACAAACCCACAGCCGTCGGACCGGCCCCCCATTGATCAACGCCAAGACTGTTCTGACTGGCGGTTGGTAGCAGCAATGCCGGGCCAACACCCCAGATCAGGCCGCTTTCGGTGGGTTCAACCGGCGACAAGAAGAAACTTTGAACCGTATCGCCGATCCCGGTATCGGTGCCACCATTGCCGTTGATATCGTTCTGGTGCACCAACGGCAGGACGGTACGCGAAATCAGGTTCCAGTCATCATTCAGGCGCATTGGCATGACCGGCTGCACATTGATCAGATATTTTTCCCCGTCAGCCGAACCATATCCGCTGTCATAATTGCCCTGAAACGGCAGGCTGATCAGATTGGCCACCGGATTGGCAAGTTGTTTTGCAAGATCGGAGTTATCCGTTTGCGCAAGGGCATTCGCATGCGTCAGCGCTGTACCAAGTCCAATCACACAGACCAAGACTATCTGTTGTAAAAGCTGCGTCGAAAATTGCGTAAAGCGCATATGCTGCTCCTTTGTTACAGGATCCGGCGCGTCACTCCATATCCCTGACGATGCGGAAACCGATGTGGTTGGACCCGATATGCCCCTCGGCAGGTTGTCGGGCGGCCGGGCGATAGCGCAGGCAGAAATTTGGTGCACATAACCATGAACCGCCCTTAACAACGGTCATCGGGCCGGTTGCACTGCTGGCAAAACGTGCAGCAAGTTTCATCGGCGGGCCGCTTGGGTCCGTCTGGGCCTTGTCAGGATGTCCCGGCACCCACCAGTCGCTGACATGTTCCCAAACATTTCCGGCCATGTCGTAAAGACCATATGCATTTGCCGCAAACTGCCCGACAGGTGCGGTTCCGTGATAGCCGTCATCGGTCAGATCCTCGCCGGGGAACTGCCCCTGCCAGCTATTGGCTTTCCAGCCCTGGGCTGGGTCATATGTGTCGCCCCAGACATACGCCTTGCGCGACAGACCGCCACGCGCGGCAAATTCCCACTCCGCCTCGGTCGGAAGCCTGCCACCTGCCCATTTGGCATAGGCACGGGCATCCTCGATGGACACCTGTGTTACCGGGTGATCATCAAGGCCATCGATGCTGCTTTCGGGTCCGGTCGGATGTTGCCAGTTTGCCCCGGCGATATACCGCCACCAGTTTCGGATATCACCCATATCCACCGCGCCAGCGGGTTGGGCAAAAACCATCGATCCGGGTTGAAGCAGGTCCGTGGGCACGCCGGGATAGTCCGCCGGATCAAGCGGCTTCTCCACCGAGGTAACATACCCGGTTTCCTCAACAAATTTGCGGAACTGGGCATTGGTGACTTCTGTGCGACTGATTGCAAACGAAGACACGCTCACCTGATGGATTTTGGTTTCTTCTTGATAGATCCGGTCTTCCCCCATCAGGAACGTCCCGCCGGAAATCTCGACAAACTCCGGCAGCTCCGCCGCATATGAAAAGCTGACCGGTGGTGCGACTAAAAAGACACTCAGGGAAAGGATGGAGGCACATCGCATAACGATGTGCCTCGCAAAGATCGTCGATCTTGGCATGTTACTGACGTCCCTTGGCAAGGAAGTCCTGAACCATGTTTGACATGTCAAACGATGCCCCGCCCTGCACAGGAGGATATTCACCAAGCGTCTGAAGATGCTGGGTCATCAGCACACTGACGGGCTGCATCAGCCACGAAACCTTCTGCGCAAGGTGGCCATAGGAATCAATGCTGCTATAGCTTTCGAACGGATCCATCCGCAGATTGAAGATCATCGGGAAGTTCCGCGGCGTCATGTTGTCGTAGTAATCTTCCTTGAGCGCGAAGTGCATTTTCCAAGGACCGACACGCACAGCCGTCAACTGGCTTTCGAAATAATAGAAGATGTGATCACGTGCCGACTGGTCGGTTTCGCCTTGCCAATAAGGCAGGTTGTTCACCCCATCAATATACTGGTTTTTTTCTTCCATCACACGTTCGGCAGGATCATCAATCCCGGCAGCAACGGCAAGGGATGTGAACATGTCCTGATGGCCCTGAATGCCGTTCAGTATTTTGTCTTCGGGCAGTTTTCCCGGCCAGCGGATCATGGATGGCACACGAACGCCACCTTCATAGGTGGTCATTTTCTCGCCACGGAACGGGGTAGTCGCGCCATGTGGCCAGGATGCGTGCTCAGGCCCGTTATCGGTCGAATACCAGACGATGGTGTTTTCGGCCAAACCCTGCGCATCAAGCCAATCAAGCACACCGCCGATATCGTGGTCATGCTGCAACATACCGCTGCCGTGATAGTCGGCCTCGGATGTATATTCCTCTGCGGCGTAGCGCCACTGGTCATTCAGGCGGGTGTAAAGGTGCATGCGGCTGGTGTTAAGCCAGACAAAGAACGGCTCGTCGGCATCCTTGGCAGCCGTCATGAAGTTGATCGCCGCCGGGATGATTTCCGCCCCGTCAAAATCCTTCATCCGTTCCTGGGTTAGCGGACCGGTATCCTGAATGATCTGTTTGCCAACCCGGCCAAAGCGTGGATCGACCGTGTCGTTGTCTTCTTCGGTGGCAAAACTGTGCAATACGCCGCGGGTGCCAAAGCGGGCGTCATATTCCTCAAGCGATCCGGCGAACTGTTCGGCAAATCGTTGATAGTCACGCTGCTCGGCTTCTTCCTGCGTATTGAGGTGATAAAGATTGCCAAAGAACTCGTCAAAGCCATGAACGGTTGGCAAATGTTCATTGCGGTCGCCCAGATGGTTTTTGCCAAACTGCCCGGTGCGATAGCCCTCTTCTTTCAGAAGCTCTGCCAGTGTCGGGCTTTCCTTTTGCAGGCCAAGTGTCGCGCCCGGCTGGCCAACCGTCGTCATGCCTGAACGGATCGGATATTGCCCGGTGATAAAGGCCGCGCGACCGGCCGTGCAGCTGGGTTGGGCATAGTGATCGGTGAAACGAATGCCTTCATTGGCAATCCGGTCGATATTGGGCGTGGTATAGCCCATGGTGCCCAGACCATAGGATGACAAGTTTTGCCACCCGATGTCATCACCCCAGATCACGAGAATATTTGGTTTTTCTTCTGAACCGGTATCTTGCGCCGATGCAATACCACCGACTGCAACCAGTGAAATCACCGCCGCCGCCGTTGTCAGAAACTTCTTCATCGTCTGCTCCTATCCTTCGGACATGCACATGGCATATCACCAAAAGAGTTCCGGGCGATCTCACCCTGGAACGTGTGGGGCCACAGTGATTTTTATCAGGAAAACAATCAGCTATTCACAGCTGGAACCGCAACGAAGTGGAAATTAGTCCCTTGCACTCCGTCTCAAAGGCTACGTTGCGATAAGACCTGTCGGGCTTTTTATAGTCGGGTAATGCTATCGTAAAAATACTTTCAGTTGAATAACTTATTTGTGACGCTTGTTTGTTTATAAGTCGCCCGAACCAAAAAAGCCGACCCTTGGTTACCAAGGGTCGGCAAGGCCACACGCAAGCATCTGCTTGCCGGGGTCGGGGGAACACGTGTGTGGCCTTTTTCTGTCTTTTCCCGCGTTTTGCGCTTCGTTTCTGCCTGTTAATGCCCATCGCCCACGGTCGCCTGACCGCGTGGGGGCTTTGCAAACGGCAATAACAGAAACGCCATCAAAAAGGCTGCTGCCATCGCCAGATAGACATCATTAAACGAAATGATCGATGCCTCGCGATTGACGATGCCAACAATGAACTTCATCGCCGCAGCATGCGCATCAGGCAGGCCCATCTCGCTATAGCGTGCCGTGAGGGTCGCCAGATAGTCCCGAAACGCCGCGCTGGCCGGGTTGATGTGATCGGATAGAACCGAGAAGTGGTAATCAATGCGCTTATCAAGCAGCGTGTTGATCGCCGCCATGCCAATCGCCCCACCCAAGTTCCGCATCAGGTTATAAAGCCCGCTGGCGTTTTTGATTTTTTCAGGCGGCAGGGTTCCCAACGCCAGATTGGTCACCGGCAAC
Source organism: Thalassospira sp. UBA848 (assembly GCF_002295455.1). NCBI lineage: Bacteria > Pseudomonadati > Pseudomonadota > Alphaproteobacteria > Rhodospirillales > Thalassospiraceae > Thalassospira > Thalassospira sp. UBA848. Next base: position 7,100 of record NZ_DBGS01000077.1, read on the forward strand.
ATGCAAAACATCAGCGCTGCCCCGCGGACAACTTGCGGCAGGATTAATTCGTTAAACGACACTTCGCTGGTATTGAAACCATGCATGGCAAGGCCCGTCGCAAACAGCGCAAGCCCGATACCCAGCACAACACGCGGCGGATACTTTGCCGTCATTTTTCCGGCAATCGGGGCAGACAGGAACTGGCTGATGCCGGTTACCGCCATGACCATGCCGATTTCAAGACTGTCATAGCCACGCACCCGACCCAGCATCAACGGCATCACATAGACGCTGCCATAAAGCCCGATACCAAGGGTAAAACTGAACACACAGCCCATGGTGAAGTTGCGATCGGCAAAGGATTTCAGGTCCACAATCGGCTTGTCATAGGTAAACATTCGCCAGAAGAAATAGATCCCGGCGATCGCGCATGTGATCGTGCCGTAAACGATTGCAGTTTCATCAAACCAGTCATCCTTGGGCCCTTCATCAAGAACATATTCCAGACTGCCCAGAAATACCGCCATCGCCAAAAGCCCGCGCAGATCAAAATCCTTGAGCAAGCCGATATCACCCCGATCCACGCGCAGCGTCATGGTAACAATCGCGGCAATCATCAGACCGGGAATCACGTTGATCAAAAACAGCCAGTGCCAGGACAATGACTGCGTCAGGAACCCGCCCAGGGTAGGTCCGATGGTCGGCGCCATGGTGGCAATCAACCCAATCATGACCGACGCGGCATTGCGTTTGTCAGGCGGGAAAATGATATAGGTCGTGGCAAACACGGTCGGGATCATCGCCCCGCCAAGAAACCCCTGAAGGGCGCGGAACCAGATCATGCTTTCGATCGACCAGGCAAAGGCCGACGCCACCGACATCACGGTAAAGCCAAGTGCTGAAATCACGAAAAGCCAACGCGTGGACATCAGGCGCGAAAGGAACCCCGAAAGCGGGATCATCACCACTTCGGCAATCAGATAGCTGGTCTGAACCCAGCCGATCTCATCGGGGCTTGCCGACAATCCTGCCTGAATGTTTTCAAGCGAACTGGCGACAATCTGAATATCAAGGATCGCCAGAAACATGCCCACGACCATCGCCACCCAGCCGATAAACTGGGCGGTTTCCATCGGGCGCGTTTCGGATTGCGGCACTGTTGTCGGGCTGACGGTTGCCATCAGTTAAGCTCCGAAAGTTCCGCCGTCGGGACGATCCCTTGCGCAAGACCAACACCGGCGACTTCTTCTTCGCCACTGGCATTGCGGGTATCCACATTGACCACCACCGAAAGCCCCGGTCGCAGTGCCTTGGCCCATTTGCTGTCATCCAGTTCGATCCGAACCGGGACGCGCTGGGTGATTTTGGTGAAGTTGCCGGTGGCATTCTCCGGCGGCAGCAAACTGAATTGCGCACCGGTTGCCGGGGCAAAGCTCGCGACATGGCCAACAATCTCGGCATCCGGGAAGGCATCCACCTCGACCGAGACCTTCTGCCCCGGCGCCATGTGACTGATCTGGGTTTCCTTGAAATTGGCAACGATATAGGTGCCCGGAAGCGGCACCAGCACCAGAAGCTGCTCACCCGGCTGCACCAATGCCCCCGTCTGGACCGACCGGTTCCCGACAACACCATCAAACGGCGCATAAAGGCGGGTATCGTCAAGCGCCTGCTGGGCCAGATCACGTGCGGCTTCGGCTTGTCTTACGGCGCGTTCTGCCTCGATCTTCTGGGCACGCAAAACGCCAAGGCGGCCTTTTTCGACGGCCAAAGTCGCATTGGCCGCGGCAACCTGTGCCTGTGCGCTCTCGCGGTCTGCCTTCGCGTAATCGAATTTCTGACGGCTGGCCGCACCCTTTTTGACCAGATCTTCATAGCGATTGAAATCATCGCTGGTGCGTCCAAGTTCGACCCGCGCAATATCGACATTCGCAGTTGCCTGTTTGATCGCCGCATCCTGAAGGGTGATCTGTTCTTCCATGGTGCCAACCGCCGATCGGCGCGCCTCAAGGGCGGCGTTGGCCTTAGCCAGTTCAAGGCGGAAATCATCATCCTTGATGGTCAAAAGCAAATCGCCCTTGCGCACCGGCTGGTTTTCCGCAACCCGCAAATCGCCAACATAGCCTGATACCTTGGGCGAAACGGCGACTTCATCGGCCTGAAGATACGCATTGTCGGTACTTTCATGGTACTGACCTTCGGTCA
>NZ_DBGS01000114.1:0-6243 GCF_002295455.1 Thalassospira sp. UBA848
GCCGGATCAAAGCTTGATACCGGATCACCATCGGCAAAGAAGCTGCGCAATCCGGCCCAGCTTTCGCCCGGGCGGCGGACCTCGATGCTGGTCGCCGTCATCAGGCGATCAATGGTGATCGCGATATCAAGTTCTTCGGGCTGTACGTCATGCGGCTCGGTCGGTGTGGTGTCGGCTGGCGATACTAGCAAACGGCCGGCATCTTCCTTGAAATAAAGCGTCTCATCGAGGCTTGCGACCAGCGGCCAGCCATGCGGCTTTACGTCTGCTGGCACATCCACCATCACCGCCGTGCGGCGTTTGGGCACGATGCCAAGCGGCTTGATGCCGGCCTTGGTGGCAATGTCATCAGCCCACGCACCCGCCGCATTGACCACGGTACCAGCACTGTAAACATCCCCCTTGGCCAGCGTGACCTGCCATTTGCCGTCTGCTTTGCCAATCGTGCTGACATCGGCCTTGGTAACAACCGAACCGCCAAGCGCCTTGAACTGGCGGATAAAGCCCCAGTGAAGCGCATGCACATCAATGTCCATGGCGTCCGTTTCATAGGCCGCCTTTGCTACGCGGTCGGTATGCAGAACCGGGATGATTTCCTTGAGTTCATCGGGCGTCAGTTCAACAAAGTTTGCGCCATTAGCGCGCCCTTCGGTCAGGATGGCATCCAGTTCGGCCTCTTCGCCCGGGGCTGCGGTCATGATAATGCCGCGCGGGGTCAGGATCGGGTTTTCGCTAAACCCGTCTGGTGGGGTCATGAAGAAAGACCGGCTGGCAGTTGACATCTTGCGGATGATTTTCGGGCCATAGGTCTCGCTATAAAGGGCGGCTGACCGGCCAGTGCTGTGATAGCCCGGCTGATCTTCGCGTTCGAGTACCGTGACGGATTTACCCGCCTTTGCCAAAAAGAATGCGGCTGACATTCCGGCGATGCCGCCGCCGATGATCAGGATGTCCGAATGGGTCATGTGGGGCCTTCTTAAATCGTGTGGGTCTTGGTGGTCGCGCCAAAGCCGCTGATGAATTGATAAAGGTTTTCTGCAAGTGTTTCACTAACATAACCACCTTCCTGCACCAGAACGGTCGGGCAGGAAAGGGTGCCAATCTTTTCGCCGATCCGGGCAAAACCATCTGGACTGACCGTCAGCCCGCCAAACGGATCATCGCGTGATGCATCAAGGCCAAGGGCAATGACAACCGCATCAGCACCGAAATCATCAATCTTAGCCAGTGACCTATCAAGGGCATCAAGGAATACATCATCACCGCTGCCAAGGGGCAGGGCCTGATTGTGGTTGAAACCAAGCCCGTCCTTCTCGCCGCATTCCTCGGCATGCCCCCAGTAAAACGGATAAAAATCAATCGGATCCGCATGGATCGACAGGGTCATGACGTCAGACCGGTCATAGAAAATATGCTGGGTCCCGTTGCCGTGATGCAGATCGACGTCAAGGATTGCCACGCGGTCATATTTGCGGCGGAGCTCCTCAGCGGCAATCGCACTGTTGTTCAGGTAGCAAAATCCACCGGCAATATTGCCACTTGCGTGATGTCCGGGCGGGCGGCACAGGGCATAGGCGGTATTCGCACCCTGATCACGTACATGACGAGCAGCCGCAATTGCGGTTTGTGCACTGGCATAGGCCGAATGCCATGTGGTGATTGAGACCGGGCAGGACGTATCGCCAAGATGAAAGCCCGCCTTGCCCGCAGGATGACGCGGGTAAGGGCCGTTGCGATCAAACGGGTGGATGTTTGGAATGACCTGTTCTGCACCCCCGACATCCTGCCATTCATCGTGAATGGTCTGCAGGAAGTTCAGATATTGCGCATCGTGAATGGCGGCAATCGGGGCCAGTCCGGCATCATTGGGGGCATGAAGATCAAGACCCAGACGCGCAACCGCACCGCGCAGGATTTCGGCGCGTTCGGGGACTTCGGGGATCGGCTTTTTCTCGCCTGCGACAATGAATGTCTTGCCGTGATGGCGTAACTGATCGTCTGAGAAATAGGCATGCATCATCGCTGCCGCCTTTCACGTCATGTGGTCAAACGGTGGTGGCGTCGTCGTTTGGGTGTTTGATCCTGATCCTAGAAGGCGACCTTGTTGCCGCCCTTCAGGCCCAGAATTGCACGCGCTTCGTCCGGTGTTGCGATTTCAAGCGACAACCCGTCCAGCACCTCGCGGATTTTGCGCACTTGCGATGCGTTGTCCGGCGCAAGTTCGCCCTTCTTGATATACAGATTGTCCTCAAGCCCGACCCGCACATTGCCGCCCATAGCAGCCGACATGCTGCCAAGCGGCATCTGATGGCGTCCAGCACCCAGAACAGAAAACTGATACTGATCGCCAAACAGCTTGTCTGCGGTGCGTTTCAGATGCGCCAGGTTGTCGGGATCCGCCCCGATTCCACCAAGAACACCCAACACGAACTGAATGAAAATCGGCCCCTTGATCAGGCCACGATCAACGAAATGCGCCAGGGTATATAGATGGCCGACGTCATAGCATTCAAACTCGAACCGCGTACCATTGGCATCACCGAGATCGGCCAGAATGGTTTCGATGTCCGAAAACGTATTCTTGAAAACGAAGTCACGGCTGCTTTCAAGGAATTCCGGTTCCCAGTCATGTTTCCATTCATTGCGGCTGGCAAGGGCCGGGAACAGGCCGAAATTCATCGTGCCCATGTTCAGCGACGCCATTTCCGGTGCCGCTTCGCGTGCCGCCCGGATGCGGTCACGAACATTCATGTTCATGCCGCCACCGGTTGAAATATTGATCACCGCATTGGTCGCCGCCTTGATCTTTGGCAGGAACTGCATGAATACGTCCGGGTCCGGGCTTGGATACCCCGTTTTGGGATCACGTGCATGCAGATGCAGGATTGATGCCCCGGCATTGGCGGCATCAATCGCCTGTTGGGCGATCTCATCGGGCGTTACGGGCAAATGCGGGCTCATGGACGGGGTATGCACCGATCCGGTAATCGCACAGGTGATGATAACTTTGCGGCTCATGCGAAGGCTCCTGCGACTACGAGTTCGTCTTGCAGTTCGGTCAGTGCCTTGCGCAGCGGCACCAGAATGTCTGCAAACTGTTCCTTGGTGATGGTCATTGGCGGGCAGACCATGACATGATCGCCGCGATAACCGCCACGCGTGCGGCGCCAGTAAATGATCAGGCCCATCTCATAGGCGATATCGACCAGTCGCGCTGCAGCCATATGTTTGGGCTCAATCGGGTCCATGCTGTTGCGGTCCTTGACCAGCTCCATCGCCAGCAACAATCCCTTGCCACGGACATCGCCGACCATCGGGAAGTCTTCGGCAAGTTTGGTCAACTCATCCTTGAGTGCCGAGCCATTGGTGGCGGCATTTTCAAGCAGATTGTCCTGTTCAATCACATCAAGGACGCCATTGCCCGCGGCACAGGCCAACGGGTTCCCGGCATAGGTATAGCCATGAATGAACCCGCCATGATCAAGAACCGGGCCAACAATGCGATCAGGTGCAATCATCGCACCAAGGGGGGCGTAACCGGCCGCCAGGCCCTTTGAAACAGCAAGGATGTCGGGCGTGATGCCCCAATGTTCAGCGGCAAAGTATTTGCCGGTACGACCGGCACCGGTCATGACCTCGTCATAGATCAGAAGGATGCCGTACTGATCGCAAATCTCGCGAATACGGCTATAGTAGCTGTCCGGGGCGACAAGCGCGCCGGTGGCCGCCCCGCCCACAGGTTCCATAATGAAACCAAGAACGGTTTCCGGGCCCTGTTTGATGATTTCGGCTTCAAGCATGTTGGCATATTTGATGCCGCGCTCATGATCGCTCAGATCATCACGATCAAGATAGCATGTCGGTGCGGGAATTTTCGGCTGATCGACCATCATTGGCGCAAAGGGCGCATGCATCGGCGTATAGCCGGTGATGGCAAGCGCACCCAGTGTCGCACCATGATAGCTCGGAAAACGTGAGATGATCTTTGTGCGCTGTGCCTGGCCTTTGGCCAGTGCATATTGCCGGGCAAGCTTGATGCAGCTTTCAACCGCCTCGGACCCGCCAGAAACAAAGAATACGCGTTCAAGATCGCCCGGTGCACGGTCGGCAAGGCGGATGGCAAGGTCTTCGGCCGCGTCATTTTCGAAATGCAGGCGATAGGCGAAGCTGGCTTTTTCAAGCTGCTTGGTCATGGCGGCGATTACCCGCGGGTCGCTATGGCCGACATTGCTGACCATCGCGCCGCTCGACGCATCGATATAACGTTTGCCATCGACATCCCACATATAAACGCCTTCTGATCGTTCGATCAGCGGGCGGCGGGACCGGCTTTGATAAAACAGACGGGACTCCCGGTTGTGACCGACGGAGCTTTTGGGATCATGCGTCATTCTGGTGGCTCTCCTGAACCGGCAGCATCTTCGAACTCAGTCGTGATGGCCGGGCAACAACACACAATTACGGGCGGCGATATGCATGAATATATCCGCCCCCTCTTTATGGGGGTGGGCATCAATCGGGTTGATGACCTGCCAGTCGCGGCCATTGGCCTCGACAAAGTAACGGGCCTGCTGGCCCAGATAGTCAACAGTTTTGACCTTGCCGGGGATGGCAATGACACCATCTGATGCCTTGTTTTGTTCCGATAGATCAATTTTTTCTGCCCGGACAACGGCCCGAACATCTTTTGAATTCTTGGCTTTCACCGTCTGTTCGTCAGTCGTAAGTAACGTCTCACCACTTTCGAGCTGCACATTGGTAAAGGCCGCATCCGGGCTGCCAAGGTTGCCTGCAATGATATTGGAATGTCCAAGGAAGTCTGCAACAAACGCCGAAGCGGGATTGTTATAGACCTCTTCAGGGGCACCTTCCTGTTCAACAAAGCCATTATTCATGACAACCAGCTTATCAGACATGGCCAGGGCTTCGGACTGGTCATGGGTGACAAATACCGTGGCAACGCCCAACTCGCGCTGGATGCGTTTCAGTTCCACACGCATTTCTTCGCGCAGATTGGCATCAAGGGCCGAAAGCGGTTCATCAAGCAGAAGCACATCCGGCTCAATCACAATCGCGCGCGCCAGCGCAATGCGCTGCTGCTGACCACCGGAAAGCTGATTGGGATAACGGTCTGCGACATGGGGCAGTTGCACAAGATCAAGCGCCTTGTTGACCTTCTCAGCAATGTCGGCCTTCGACACCTTGCGGTATTTCAGGCCAAAGGCGATGTTGTCAAAGATCGTCTTGTGCGGGAACAGGGCATAGTTCTGAAACACAAGGCCAAGGTTGCGTTTGTGGATCGGCAGGCTGTTGACCCGTTTTCCCCGGATCCTCAAGTCACCCTCGGTGATGTCGGTCAGACCTGCAATCATGCGCAGCGTTGTCGTTTTGCCGCAACCTGACGGACCCAGGAAAGTTACAAAGCTGTTGTCCGGGACGGTCAAGTCAATGCGTTTTACGGCAGTGAATTCACCAAACCGTTTGACGACATTGTGCAGTTCAACAGCGTTATCTCTGTCTGCCATTGTTAAATACCCTGTCTGAATTGCGCCGCACCCGACGAAAGGCGGCAAGGGTGTCCTGGCCAGTTGCGCATGGCCAGGACACAATCTCAGGCGAACAGGCGTGGCTTAGTAGCCGCGCTGTACACGAGAAAAGGTTTTCGACCAGTCAGCTTCGTTTTCATTCCAGTAAGCCGGATCGAAGAAGCTAAGCGACGAAAGTGTTCCGGTCGGATCAAATGCCGGCAGGGTCGGGATGACCTCGCCCAGTTCGATCTTCTGCGGATCAAGGGCCGGCGGATAGCTCTGACCTTCGGCAACGGCAATCGCCACTTCCGGCTCCAGCATGAAGTTCAGAAGTTCTTCACAGGCCGCCATCGGGCTGCCACGCAGCACGAACAGGCATTCCTGCCAGCCAAGACCACCGGCCGGATCGTGATATCCGATGTCATGGCCCTGATCCTGCAGCGCCTTGATGCGGCCCGACCAGCCTTCGGTCACATAGATTTCTTCTTCGGCCAGAAGGCTCATCAGTTCCGCGCCCGAAGACCAGTATTTCAGCGCAAGGTCACGGTGCGCACGAACCATGTCCCAAACGGCTTCAATGTCCTGAATGTTGTTCGGGTCCTGATCAGACTGCAGCGCGCCGTACCAGATGCGGGTTTTCCATTCACCCCAGCCGCCGATCTTGCCTTTATAGGCTTCATCGACCATCAGTTTGGCACCCTTGGCCTTGGCTTCG
>NZ_DBGS01000134.1:0-3294 GCF_002295455.1 Thalassospira sp. UBA848
ACCGCACCTCCGGGTAAACGCATGGGCCATGCCGGTGCGATCATCTCGGGCGGTAAAGGTACCGCGGATGCCAAAATGGAAGCCATGCGCAGCGCTGGCGTTCTTGTTGCCGATTCCCCGGCAAGCCTCGGCTCGACCATGCTGAAGGCTTTGAAGGGCTAATCTGGGTAGTCAGAGGAAAGGCAAGGGGGGGCGTGGTCCTTCTTGGGGACCATGCCTTCCAAGACCACAAATGAAACCTCAAGATCTCGACACGATTCTGAACGAGTCGAACGCAACCTACATCGCTGAACTTTACGCCCGGTATCTGGAAAGCCCGTCTGCGGTTGACCAGAGCTGGGCTGAGTTTTTTGACGGGTTGCAGGACGACGCCTCCGAACTCCTCGCAGAAATGCGTGGGCCGAGCTGGCAGCCACGGGAAACCAAGGTTGTTGGCGGCATGGAGGGATACGACGTCTCACAGGGGCACGCCGAACGCCCGGCTCCGATGGCGGGCTACGCACCGGCACCCCACGCAGCACCCACGGCAGGTCAGGTAAATTCCGACGCCATCCGTGCTGCAGCCAATGATTCCATTCGCGCGCTGATGCTGATCCGCTCCTTCCGGGTACGCGGCCATCTTGAAGCGAATCTGGATCCGCTGGGCCTTGCGCCGCGTGAACCGCATCCGGAACTTGATCCGAAAACCTATGGCTTTACCGAAGCCGACATGGATCGTCCGATCTTCATTGCCAATGTTCTTGGCCTTGAAACCGCGACCATCCGTCAGATCGTCTCGCTGGCACGCAAGACCTATTGCGGATCGATCGGCATCGAGTTCATGCACATTCAGGAACCGGAACAGAAATCCTGGATTCAGCAGCGTATCGAAAGCATCGGCAACCAGACGCAGTTCACCACCCGTGGCAAGGAAGCAATCCTTGAGCGCCTGATCGAAGCCGAAGGTTTCGAAAACTATCTTCACACCAAATATGTCGGTACCAAGCGTTTCGGTATTGATGGTGGCGAAGCCCTGATGCCGGCACTTGAACAGATCCTTAAACGCGGCAGCCAGCTTGGCATCCGCGAGGTTGTGTTCGGCATGCCGCACCGTGGCCGTCTGAACGTTCTTGCCAACGTCATGAGCAAGCCGTTCCAGGCGATCTTCTCGGAATTCATGGGCAACCCGTCCAAACCGGACGACGTGATGGGCTCTGGTGACGTTAAGTATCACCTTGGCACCTCCGCCGACCGTGAATTTGACGGTAATGTTGTTCACCTGTCGCTGACGGCAAACCCGTCGCACCTTGAAGCAGTGAACACGGTTGTTCTTGGTAAGGTCCGCGCCAAGCAGGCCCAGCGCAAAGACACCAATCGCGAGCAGGTTATGGGTATCCTCCTGCACGGTGATGCGGCCTTTGCCGGTCAGGGTCTTGTGGCGGAAACCTTCGATCTGTCCCACCTCAAGGGGTACCGTACCGGTGGTACGATCCACTTTGTGGTCAACAACCAGATCGGTTTCACGACCAAGCCGACCGATTCCCGTTCTTCGCCGTATTGCTCGGACATTGCCAAAGTCGTTCAGGCCCCGATCCTGCACGTCAATGGTGACGATCCCGAAGCTGTCGTTCACGCTGCGCGCATCGCGACCGAATTCCGTCAGGAGTTCAAGCAGGACGTTGTGATCGACATGTTCTGCTATCGTCGCTTTGGCCACAACGAAAGCGACGAGCCGGCATTCACCCAGCCCAAGATGTATGACGTGATCGGCAAACACCCGACCACCAAGGACATCTATGCACAGCAGCTGGTCAAGGAAGGTCTTCTGAGCGAAGAACGCATCAAGGAACTGGACAAGTCGTTCCAGGATTACCTTGATGAAGAGTTCAAGGCGTCCGAAAACTACCGTCCGAACAAGGCTGACTGGCTTGAGGGCAAATGGTCGGGTCTGGCATCCTCGCATGGCGAAGATGCTGACTGGATCGGCCAGACCGGTGTTGAAGAAAACCTTCTTCAGGAAGTTGGTCGCGCCCTTTCAACCCCGCCGAGTGACTTTGACATCAACCGCAAGATCCTTCGTCAGCTGAAGGCGAAGGCGAAGATGTTTGAAACCGGCGAAGGCATTGATTGGGCCACCGCAGAAGCTTTGGCCTTCGGGACCCTGATGTGCGAAGGCACACCGGTGCGTCTGTCGGGTCAGGACTGCCAGCGCGGTACCTTCTCGCAGCGTCATGCCAAACTGATCGATCAGACCAACGAGGCAAAATACACCCCGCTCAATAACATCCGTACCGGTCAGGCCGAGCTTGAGGTTCTCAACTCGCCACTGTCCGAAGCTGGTGTTCTTGGCTTTGAATACGGCATCACCCTTGCAGAACCGCATTCGCTGGTTCTTTGGGAAGCCCAGTTCGGTGATTTTGCCAACGGTGCGCAGGTCATTATTGACCAGTTCATCAGCTCGGGCGAAGCCAAATGGCTGCGTATGTCCGGTCTGGTGATGCTGCTGCCGCACGGTTACGAAGGCCAGGGTCCGGAACACAGTTCCGCGCGTCTGGAACGTTACCTGCAGCTTTGTGGTGAAAACAACATGCAGGTGGCGAACTGCACGACGCCGGCAAACTATTACCACATCCTGCGCCGTCAGATCCGTCGTTCGTTCCGTAAGCCACTGATCCTGATGACGCCGAAATCGCTTCTGCGTCACAAACAGTGTGTGTCGAACCTGTCCGACTTTGCATCAGGAACCAAATTCCTGACGGTGATCGGCGAAACCGGCAAGCTGGTGGACGACAAAAAGGTCAAGCGCGTCGTTCTGTCGTCGGGCAAGGTCTATTATGATCTGCTTGCCGAACGCGAAAACCGTGGCATCGAAGATGTTGCGCTTGTGCGTGTTGAACAGCTTTACCCGTGGCCGGAACAAGAACTGGCTGCTGAACTGGCCAAATACCCGAATGCTGATGTCGTCTGGTGTCAGGAAGAATCAGAGAACATGGGTTCCTGGTACTTTGTTGATCGCCGGATCGAGGCAACGCTTGCCAGCATCAAGCACAAGACGGGTCGTCCTGTTTATGTCGGTCGCGCAGCATCTGCTTCGCCGGCGACGGGCCTTCTGAAGGCTCACCTGCGTGAGCAGGCCGAATTGGTCGACAAGGCACTGAGCGTCTAACACTTTCATCGAACGGGCGAGAAATCGCCCGTTCGATCCGTTCATTTAGAATTCATTCGTATCTTGGCAGACCCACACTGCCTGATTGAAAAAACGGTCGAGGAAAAAATGGCGACTGAAGTTAAAGTTCCCGCACTGGGCGAGTCTGT
>NZ_DBGS01000072.1:0-45808 GCF_002295455.1 Thalassospira sp. UBA848
TGGTTTGTCACGGTTGTCCTTGCCGTCTTCTTCTTTGGCGCACCCACCGACATGCTGATCATCGCCCAGGCCAAGGGCGTGATGCTGGCCCTTTATATCCTTTATATCGTCTGGGCGGCATTGATCCTTTATTTCGCCGCCGAAGAAGCCGGCGCAATCAAAACCATCGGACGCGCCATTCGGTCGCTGACCGATGACCGCCCCCTACAGCTTCTGATACTGGGTTACGTCTTTGCCAGCTTCTTGCAGGGGGTCGCAGGCTTTGGCGTACCGATTGCCGTTGTTGCGCCGCTTCTGCTTGGCATGGGTTTCTCGCCAGTGCTGGCCGTTGCTGCCCCAATGATCGGCCATAGCTGGTCGGTTCTGTTTGGCAATATGGCGACATCGTTTGAGGCATTGATTGGTGTTACCGGCATTCCGGGGACTGAATTGACCCATTATTCCGCGATCCTTTTGGGTCTGTCGGGCTTCATGTGCGGGGCGGCGGTTTTGTGGCTGGATGGCGGGTTCCGCACCATTCGCCGCCGCATGGTACCGCTGATCCTGATTTCCGGCGTGATGGGCGTCGTACAGTATTTCATGGCCAATTATGGTGTCTGGACACTGGGTGGCCTTACGGCGGGGATTGCCGGGCTTGTTACATCGATCATTGTGACCCGTTTTTGGAAACCCCATCCCGATGATGTTGCCGAACAGGTTGCCGATGATCATCACCACATGGCGTTGATCGAAGCACTCACACCCTATCTGGTTTTCATCTTGCTCGTCACGCTTGCCACCTTTGTCCCGGCAATCGAGATGCTGCTTGGCAAGATCCGCTTCACGCTTGAGTTCCCGGAAACGGCAACCGCAAGCGGTTGGGTGATCGAAGCAGAAAGTGCCAAGGCCATCGCGATCTTTGGCCATCCGGGCGCACTGCTGCTTTACACGGCTGCCATCAGCTTTACCTTCTTCAAGCTGCGCGGGCATTACGATAACGGGATTGGCAAACGTATCTGGCAACGCACGCTTAAAAGCGGCCTTCCGACCAGCATCGGCATGGTTCCTGTGATCGGCCTTGCCATCATCATGGATCATGCCGGGATGACCTATGCCCTGGCCGAAGGCGGGGCTGCGGTCTTTTCCGGGACCTTTGCCGTCGCCTATCCGGTGATTTCACCGGCGATTGGTGCGCTTGGCGCCTTTATGACCGGCAGCACGAACAATTCCAACGTCGTCTTTGGCATGTTCCAGCGTCACACCGCCGAACTTTCCGGCCTTTCAACCGCCCTTGTTCTGGCCGCCCAGGCTACGGGCGCATCACTTGGCAGCATGCTGGCACCGTCGAAAATTCTGGTTGGCTGTTCCACAGTCGGTCTGTCGGGAAAGGAAGGACCAGTGCTGTCGGTTGTTCTTAAAACCGGTGTCATCCTGACCGCACTTTGCGGCTTCATGGCACTCGGGATACTTTTGATCACGACGATGAACGGGGGCGCATAAGATGAAACAGAAACTGTTTAACCCGGTCTTTCTCGTCCTGACCTCAATCATCCTGCCGATTGCCGCGTTTGAGGCACTGGTAACAGACAATATCGCTGCAAGCGACATCCTGTTTGCCCTGTTTTGTGCCGTCATGGCCGTGATTGTCGTGCGAAAATGAAAAGCCCGCCGACCAATCTGACCGACGGGCTTATCAGAATATCTTTGGCGGGATTTATGGGCGAAGGGCTGCCAGCTTGACGCCAAAGGCAATGAACACTGCCCCGGTGGTAGCCTTGAGCGCACGTTGGAAACGACCGCTCCCGGCAAGGCGCGTCAACCGTGCTATTAACATCACCATTGCCCCGAACCACACCGCGTTGATCGCCCCGTGCAGACACACCAGCATAAAGGCCGATGTCACCGCCCCCTCTCCTACCGGGATAAATTGCGGAAACGCTGCAAGATAAAAGATCGAGACTTTCGGGTTCAGCGCGTTGGTCAGAAATCCCTCGCCATAGGCCTTGATCAGTGTACGCTTGCGCTTTGCTGGCGATACTTCGCCAACCGTTTTCACCCCGCGCCACGCATCACGCAGCGCCTTGAACCCGATCCAGCACAAATAGGCCGCCCCCAAAAACTTCACGATCATGAAGGCCTGTGCGGATTGCACGAGGATGACCGAAATACCAAGGATCGACAAAGTCCCGTGCAGGTAAAAGGCCGTCACAAATCCGGCAACATTGGCTATCCCGGCCATACGTCCCGATGTCGGCACCGTCTTGGCGACCAGAACACCATTGGGCCCCGGCGACATGACAAGCAGCGACGCAACCAGCGCAAAACTCAAAACCTGTGACCAATCCATGGGGCGATCCTTTGCAAATGATCAAACGGTGCGCATTGACTGATGACGTTTCGCACCTTGCCTTGACTATATCCCGCCTTAATCAACCAACAAGAAAATCATTGTGACCATACATTTTCCTTGCCCGGTCCGGTCAGCCTGCCGGGATCAGGAAAATGATAACTTCTGCCAAAATGATAAAGAATAGGAGTGGCCGTAAGGATCATGCAGAATTACGGTCGTCCCGTAAAAATTGAAATGGCAAAAGCCATACAACTACGGGGCACGATATTCCCCACGAGCAAAAATCTTCTGATGTCTTCGCAATGTGTCTGTGCACCACGGACGCACCGTTAGTCCTGCTGGCTAGGTTAAACATGCACGTTACCCGATCCATCCTTTCTATCCTTCTTAGCGCCCCATTCCTGCTAGCTGCACCAGTTGCCCATGCCGCCGCAGAACCATCCGGCCCAAAATGGGGACCGCATATTGACCTCGAAGGCAAAGGCGGAACGGATCGTAACCTTGGCGAGACGGACCTGTTCATTCCGCTTTGGCAGGATGAGGACACATTGACCTTCACCAGCCTGCGCGCCCGGATGGATGACAATAACAGCCACGAAGGGAACTTCGGTCTTGGCATCCGTCAGATGCTTGATTCGGGATGGAACATTGGTGGCTATGGTTACTTTGACCGCCGCCACAGCCCCTATGGCAACAAATTCAACCAATTGACCTTCGGCGCAGAGGCCCTGTCGCTTGATTGGGATTTTCGCGCCAATGCCTATGTCCCGATCGGCACCACACAATACATGGAAGACAGTCTGAGCACTGTTGATGTGAGTGGTACCACCTTGATGTACAATCAGGGTGAAGAACGCGCATTGCGTGGCTTTGACGGGGAAATTGGCTGGCGCATTCCGTTATTTGCGGCTGATGCCGGACAGCAACTCCGTGCCTATGCCGGTGGTTATCGCTTTACGGAAGACGGTGTTGATACGGTACAGGGTCCGCGTGGGCGACTGGACCTGACCTTTGATGAAGTTCCCTTTTTGTGGGAAGGGTCGCGCTTTTCCCTCGGGGCGGAAATTCAGCATGACAGCCCACGGGGCACGCAGGGCTTTGCCAGCTTCCGCCTTCGTATCCCGTTGCAAGGCTTCGGCGATACTCCTAAACCCCGCCTGAGCGCGATGGAACGGCGCATGACCGATCCCATCATCCGCGACATCGATGTGGTCAGCCAGGCCGGACAGTTTTCAGAAGCAAGTGAAATCACCCAGACTGCCGACGGCAAAACGATCACAGTTCTGAACAGCAACTCGACATCGGCGGCGAACTTTGCCACTGACATTGCCAATGCAGGTGCCAATTCAACCGTGATCCTGAGCGGCGATTACACCGCAATCAATTCCGTCACAACGGTTCAGAGTGGACAAACAATTGTCGGGGGTGGCGCACTTGACATCAAAACCCCGACAGGACGGTCGGTTACGGTCACCATTCCGGATGCATCGATCTCGGGCACCGGCAGCAATGGCGGCGCCGGCGGTGGTGCACGTCTCTTTAACATGGCCGATAACAGCAGTCTGATTGGTGTGACCGCGAACGTTAACACGACCGGGTCAGCATACATCGTCCACATCGAAGGAAAGCAGAACGTTACCATTCGGAACAACAACCTGACAACGCAGAACGGCACCTCAACCGCAGGCGCTATCATAATCAGAGACAGCCAGGATGTTACGATCAAGAATAATGTTTCATCCGTTACCTCCAATGCAAATGGTGCCCGGTTCCTGGCGATTATCGGCAACAATTCCAACATCAGCATCGATGACAACAAGCTTTCCGTGAGCGGAGCAGGCTTCGACAAGCGATTTGTATTCTTCGCCAATTCATCAACCATAAACAACCTGTCAGGGACGGGTAATACCACCAATAACCTCAACCCATGTGGTGACGGCGGCGGAACCCTTCCCACCGTTACTGGCTCAGTCACGGTAGACGGCACCGCGGTAGACGGCAGCGCCTGTCCATAACGTGATGCTGTAAAAATTTGGACATATCGGCTTTGGCTTGAATGTTCTTCTTTTGTTCTTTATTGTGAGCATATGAAGAACAATATCAACCAACCCCATGCCCACGCCCGCGCTGTCATTTTTGATGATGGATGGCTGGGCACATTGATGGAAGATCAGGACGCCCCACGCACCAAAACCACCCTTGGTATCGATGGTGCGCGTTCTGTGATCACCCGCAATCAAAGCCCTGATGTCCCGTTTGATCGGTCCATCAACCCCTATCGCGGATGTGAGCATGGCTGTGTCTATTGTTTTGCCCGCCCGACACATGCCTACCTGGGCTTGTCCCCCGGCCTTGATTTTGAAACCAGACTGTTCTGGAAACCGGAAGCCGCCCAGCTTTTGCGCAAGCAACTGTCGTCAAAGGCCTATCAACCGGCCCCGATTGTGATCGGCACAAGCACGGACCCCTACCAGCCGGTCGACCGTGACAAGAAGCTGACGCGCTCGATCATCGAAGTTTTGGCCGATTGCCAGCATCCCTTCTCGCTGATCACCAAAAGCGCGCTGGTCACCCGCGACATTGACCTGATCGCCCCGATGGCCGCCCGAAACCGGGCATCTGTGGCCGTTTCGGTCACAAGCCTTGATCACCGGCTGTCAAACCTTCTGGAACCGCGGGCGTCTGCCCCGCACCGTCGGCTTGACGCCATCCGACAGCTTTCAGACGCAGGCATTCCGGTCACTGTCCTTTGTGCACCGATCATTCCGGGCCTCAATGACATGGAAATCGAAAAGATCGTGGCTGCCTGCAAGGACGTCGGGGCGCAATCCATCAGTCATATTGTCTTGCGACTACCTCTTGAAATCGCGGACCTTTTCGAAGAATGGCTTGAAGCCCATTACCCGGACCGCAAAGCCAAAGTGATGTCACTGATCCGTCAGATGAGTAATGGTGAAACCTATCAGTCGGAATTTGGCACCCGCATGCGCGGCACCGGCCCAATTGCCGATCTGATCGCCAAGCGCTTTGATGCTGCCCGCAAAAAGCATGGTCTGATCAACAGATCCCTAAACCTTGATTGCAGCGGCTTCAAACGCCCCAGCGCGAACGGGCAAATGTCGCTGTTCTGACATCACCAGCAACATCGGCCCTATCTCGCGAACGATATGTCATGGCAATCAATCTGCACGCCGGATCAGCATCGTGCTTTGCCCACCAACTGTGAGGCGGAGTACTTCGCCATCATCAAAGGCGTAGCTCAGGATATGATGGTCTGGATCGGTAATCTGCTTGTCTTCGATCCGGACTGCGCCGCTTGCGACAAGCTCGCTTGCGGCCATACTGGTATCAGCAAAGCCTGCCATCAGAATAAGCGGCACCACCCCGATCCCGTCTTTCAGGGCGTTCGGTGTGAAATCAAGTGTCGGCATGCGATCAGCAATAGAGATATGGGTCATTTTCCGGTTTCCTTGTTGGTGGGGCCACCTCGGGCAAACCGGTTTATGGAAAAAACAAAGGCCGCCCTGGGGCAGCCGGTCTTGGTTCAATTTACAAACACATCAACAGGCGCCGCGCTATGTGCACGACGTAAAATAGGCGTTCTGATGTGTAACAATGTTTTCCATGCTTTTATGCATATGGCGCTTTTTTCGATTGGTCAAGCTGCTTGTTCGGCACACCTCCGGCAAAGCAAAACACCCGCCAGCAGAACGGGCGGGTGCAATGAATAACTGGTTGCGTGATTGGTCAGCTGAATGTCTTAGCTGACAACGCGATACCGCGCATGCGCAGCCGGTTCATTGATGATCACCGGATCAATCATGGCATTGATGGCATCCTGCGCTTCGCTGGCAGCGACACCTTCGCGGTCTTTGGGGGTTACATTACCATCTTTGGAAAGGGCTCTGGCGCGTGCGTTCTCAAAGAAACGCAGACCGCGTTTTTCCATGACATAAAGGTTTTCACCACCCCATTCACCGGTCCAGACAAGGCCTGACAAACCGGCCATTTCGGACTCAATCCGGGTCGGAGAAATCGGCATCCCAAGGCAGGTGGTCAGAAGGAATGAAAGCTCAGCTGCCGTTACGCCGTCTTCGCAGCATTCCTCTGCCAGAACCGACATCACGGCCATGGTTACAACCCGAAGCGAAACCTTGTCGGTTTCAAGTCCGGGGAAACGGTTTTGCTTCAGCTCGACAATGTCATTGGCAATACGGTCAACGTCACCCCGAATGACATACCGCCCCCGCCACACGCGGCAGCTGCTTCTGACTTCCCATTCGCTCATGATCCTGGTCCCACCCGTTTTTGTTTGTCCCTGCAAAAAGATACATTATACATACATTTCGTCAATATATTTTTCGACTATTTGTACTATTTTGTACACTCTTTGCGGAACCAGATGAAACCGTCACTTGCAACGGTATATCCGTCCTCGTTCTCGACCTCTTCCAGATAACCACGCGCCACGGAAGCATGGAAATCCCGGCTGAAATTTCGCGGCATTCGCAAATGATCCTGACGACGCAAAAGTCGACGGATATCGCCCCGTGTCACAAAGTTCCTGCCATCACGATATTGCAGCCAGATCGCAGCCAGCAAAATTATTTCGGCAAACCCGCGCGGCTGCAAACGACCGACCAGATCCCCGAAACTGCCGACAAAGCCTGTAATGAACATCCCCGGATCGACCGCATTTGAACCGACAGCGATCCCTTGATCTGCAACGACATTGGCATTAGCCAGTCCTGTCGCACCTTGCGCTGACAAATCTTCCCCAGACGCGGTATCCGCACGGCGCACATCCTGACTGGCATTGGCAGATATTTCGGTGTTCCCGGCTACAGCCGCCCCTGCGACCAAACGACCATGCGCCACAACTGCACCCGATTGGGCCGAACCGAACAGTGCCGCCATGACCACAGGCAAACGTGCGGGCGGGATCGCACATTCGAGATCCACCGGTCCGAAGTCCCCCTCACCGGAAAGTTTGACATGAATAACGGCTGGCACGGCTGCTGTACTCCTGAATTACACGGCACCAATACCATACATTTCGTAACTTTTTCAACATGTATATTACATTTATGTACACTTACATACAAAACGCGCATGAGTTCTTTGGCAATTTTGGCCTCGACAATCGCCCGGCCCCCACCGCACCATGCGCTCAACGAAACAGTTATCTGCACCTGTCGCAAACAGCCTGACAGCAAGACTGATGACCAGACAAAGAACGCCACCACACGGGAAGGAAGAAAAATGACACGCCTAATGTTTCGCGAAGACGCCTATACTCAAAACTGTGCCGCAACCGTCACCAGCGTTTCAGATCGCGGTATCGAGCTTGACCAGACAGTGTTTTACGCAACCGCAGGCGGTCAGTCAGGCGACATTGGCACGCTCACACTTGGGGATGGCACCTCCCTGCCCGTCGCCACGACAGTCAAGGACCGCGAAACAGGACGCATCCTGCACATCATTGCCGATGATCACCCCCTGCCTGCGGTTGGCGACACGGTCACGGCTGAGCTTGATTGGGACAATCGCCACAAGCTGATGCGCTTCCATACCTGCCTGCATCTTCTCTGCGCGGTCATCGAGGGCGATGTAACCGGCGGCAACATCGCCGCCCACAAGGCACGACTTGATTTCAATCTGCCCGACGCGACGCTTGATAAGGATGAGATCAGCGAGAAACTCAATGAACTGATCGCGCGCAACGCGGATGTTTATGACGGTGAAATCACGGTGGCCGAACTCAAGGCCAATCCGGAACTTGTTCGCACCATGTCCGTACAGCCCCCGATGGACGGACATTCGATCCGGACCGTCACCATCGAAGGCATTGATTTCCAGCCATGCGGCGGCACACATGTGCGCACCACCGGCGAAATCGGCAAGGTCATGGTTTCGAAGATTGAGAAGAAAGGCCGCCAGAACCGGCGGATCAATATTGTCTTCGCGGACTAGCCAGATTTGAAAGCATCACCAAAGCAGGCACGCGGATGACCCACCATTCACACAGCCTGCCGGTTGCCAGAAAACGGCAGGACCGTTACAAATTTAGACTTAAACTCAGGACCAATTTAAAATGATCCCGGACCAACTAGGGTCACGACCCATTAATTTGGTTTCAATGGTTCATCTGATTTGTGCGGATACGCGAAGTAAAACCGCAGGCAGATAGTAATCTTCCAAGGTTTTACGACAAAGTAGGCCGTGCAAACCAGATGAATCCGAAGGACAGACGTTATATTTGCAAACTCCCACGTCAAATCCCTTAAGCGGGGGACACCCCGATCTGCGGCATTTTCCTTGGATTTCACAAATATAACGTCTGCCATTGACATCAAATTAATGGGTCGTGACCCTAGAATACCCACCATTGCCAATCGGAGCTTGTCCATGACCAACCCACTTTCCGACGCCCTTGTGTCCACCCAATGGCTTGCGGATCATCTTGATGCACCGGACGTGCGCGTCGTCGATGCCAGCTGGTATATGCCAGCCGAAAACAAGAATGCCCGCGAATTCTATGATGCCGAACACATTCCGGGCGCGGTTTTCTTTGATATCGATGATATTGCCGCCGATGACAGCGCACCGCTGCCGCACATGATGCCCGACGCGATCAAGTTTTCCGCCAAGGTCCGCAAGCTTGGCCTTGGCGATGGTGTGCGTGTGGTTGTCTATAGCCAAAAGGGCTCTGCCCTTGCGGCCTGCCGGGCATGGTGGATGCTGCGTCATTTTGGCCACCACGATGTCGTCGTTCTGGATGGTGGCCTGCCCAAATGGCTTGCCGAGGGGCGGCCAGTCACCGATGCACCAACCCCGCCGCGCGAACGCCACTTCACCGCGCGCGCCAACAGCTTTTTGCTGCGCGAGTTTGATCAGGTTCTTTCAAACGTCAAAACCAAACGCGAACAGCTGGTTGATGCCCGCGCAGGCGAACGGTTCCGTGGCGAGGTCGATGATCCCTGGGGCAAATCCGGCCACGTGCCGGGCTCTTATAACCTGCCCTTTACCGAACTTCTGAATTCGGATGGCACTTTCAAGTCTGCCACCGAGATCAAGACCGCATTTGATAGTGCCGGCGTGGATCTTACCAAACCAGTCGTCGCAAGCTGTGGCTCTGGCGTGACCGCCTGTGTGCTGGCGATGGGGGCCTATATTTGCGGCCACAAACAAGTCGCGGTCTATGACGGTTCATGGGCAGAATGGGCCACCACCGAAGACAGCCCGGTTGCCACCGGCCCGGCTTGACAGCCCGGCCCAGATACCCCTGCAACCCATGACATGAGAAATCCGATGCCCGCCCCATCTTCCTTTGGTCAAGGCTTGGCCAACAGCACCGCCGATGGCGCGGGCATCAAACTTGAACAGCTTAAAGCACCCTCAAACGAAGACATCGCCGCGATCACCCGGCTTTGGATCGACACCGGCCTGATCCCTGCAATCCGCGATGCCCGGCAGGATATCGAAAATTGCATTACCGCGCGTAACGGCAGCCTCATCGTCGCCCGTATGCCCGAAGATCAACAGATCTTTGCCACGATGATGACCGGACATGACGATGTCTTTGGCTGGATTCATTATCTGGCAATTGCCGAACACGCTCAGGGGTCCGGCATTGGCAGTGAATTGGTGGCGCTGGCCGAAGATATCCTGCGCCTTTCCCGGCTTGGTGAAATCCGGGTCACAATTGAAAACGCCGCAGCGGGTGATTTTTACGCCAAACTCGGCTATGACTTTATTGGAAGCGTCACCGATCAGGATCAACCTGATCCGCCCCAAAACAAAATAATGCGCAAGAGTTTAGACCAATGACCCCATCAAATCCGCGCAAGCTGGAAGTTGTCATCAGCTTCCTTGAAATGCAAAGCCCGCCCGACCGCGCACCTGCCATCGTGCCGCCGGGCAAGGTTGCCATTGTCCGGGCCGAAGAGCCCACCCTGTCATTTTATCGCTACCTTTATAATACAGTTGGCGAGCCGTGGCTGTGGTGGGAACGCCGCCTGATGAGCGACGAGGAACTGGCCCCAATCCTTGCCAAGCCGGAAACCCATGTTTATGTGCTCTATGTCGCTGGCGTGCCTGCCGGTTTCGCCGAGCTTGAACTGGCGTCACTGGAATCCGATGGCGTAATTGATCTGCATTATATGGGGCTGATGCCCGAATTCATCGGCAAGGGCCTTGGCAAATACCTGCTTGACTGGGCGATTGATACCGCCTGGAGCTTCAAACCCGCGCGCCTGACAGTAAATACCTGCACACTTGATCATCCAAGTGCACTTGGGGCTTATCAAAAGGCAGGTTTTGCGATATACGACCAGCGAACCGATATTGTTGACGATCCGCGCGATACAGGGCTGATCCCGCAAATTGACCATCATGTTGATCATGATGGTCATTCTGGTGGTGAAGCGCCGGATCGCAAAAGTGCGACGGAAAATGCAAATAATGCAGATTCCGAAACTTTGATCGTTGACTTTCCCGACCGCGCACGGTAACAAGCGCGCCTGAGTTTACCCAAGCCAGAGGATGATGACCCATGGCAGTGCCAAAGAAAAAAGTGACCAAGTCCCGTCAGGGCATGCGTCGCTCGCATGACAAGCTCGCCAAGGGCTCGTACCGCGAAGACAAAGAGACCGGCGAACTGCATCGCCCGCACCACATTGACCTGAACACCGGTATGTACCGTGGTCGTCAGGTGGTCGAGCCGAAGATGTAATTCCGCACCGGAGAGCTTTTGCTCTTTGGCGGTTTGCGACGCTATATATTTCCGCGCCAGTCCATTTGGACTGGCGTCTGGTTTAAAAAGGGATGAAACCGTTTGGTTTCATCCCTTTTTATTTGCCCCTACTCAAATCCGTCCGTTCCAGTACCACAGACAATCACACCGACCCGCCCCGGGCTTTTATCGCCAAGACGGTCGTTCATGACGGCCGCGATCCCGGCCGCCGCCGAAAGCTCGACGGAAATACCAAACTCCTTCCAAAGCCACTTGGCAGATTTTTGCATTTCCTCGTCACTGACCAGTGCGATGCGATCAACATTCTTGCCAATCAGATCGACGTTAAGCGCGGATGACTGACGCGGTGCCAGACTGGTGGCTGCTGTATTCACACTCGGCAATGTCACGACTTCGTTGGCCTTGAGGCTTTCAAACAGGGTTGCCGCCCCGGTCGGCTCCACGCCGATCACCCGGATCGACGGGCGCAGCAACCGGGCTGCGGTCGCCACACCGGCAATCAGCCCGCCGCCACCAATCGCGACGACCAGCGTATCAAGGTCTGGTTGCTGTTCCAGAAGCTCAAGCGCGATGGTTCCCTGCCCTGCAATCACCTTGGGATCAGCGAACGGGTGGATATAGGCCATACCGCTTTCATGTGCGTGTTCCATCGCAGCACGGTTGGCATCATCCCAAACGGCCCCGACCAAAGCCACATCGACACCCTGCGCACGCAGTTTTTTGACCTTGGGCTGCGGGGTATTGGTCGGCAGGAAGATTTTCACCGGCACACCCAGTGTGCGGGCCGCATTGATAACACCCATGCCGTGATTGCCACCCGATGCCGTGCACAGACCGGCAGATCTTTGTGCGGGATCAAGGGAAAGCGCGGCATTCATTGCCCCGCGCGCCTTGAAGGATCCGCTGACCTGCATGTTTTCAAGCTTAAGGAACATCTCGGGGATATGATCCCGGTTCGCAAAGCACGATGTGTCGCCAAAATTGCTGACTTCGAAGAGCGGGGTTAGACGGACATGATCCGAAATGGCACGGCGTGCGGCACGAAAATCCTGAAGTTCAATCACAAGGCCCCCTTGATGTTTTCTTGATATTTTTTCGCGGTTATCGCCCGTAAGAAATAGCCCGATGACAGGGTTTGACAATGGCTTTGTCGCAAAAAGCCTTGAATGCCTGCCGCCAAGGTGGTTTGTCTTTGAACCATAAGACGTCGCGCCCAAGGAGAACCGCCTGATATGTCATCTCAAAGCCCCAAACATACCGAAACCAAACTGGTCCACGCTGGCCGCCGTTCCAGCCAGTATCACGGCGTGGTCAACCCGCCGGTTCTGCATGCCTCGACCATCCTGTTTGACAGCCTGGCAGAGCTTGAAAAGGCTGGCGCCTCAACACCTGGCAAAGTGACATATGGCCGCCATGGCACGCCGACCCGCTTTTTGCTGGAAGAAGCCGTTGCCGAACTTGAAGGCGGCTATGGCACGCTTTGCGTTTCCTCGGGCGTTTCGGCCATCACCAATGCCATCCTCGCGTTTGTGAAGCCCGGGGATCATATCCTCGTTACTGACAGCGCCTATTTCCCGACTCGCAACCTGTGCAATACCTTCCTCAAGAAGTTCGGGGTCGAGACGCAATATTATGACCCGACGCTTGGTGGCGATATCGCAGGCCTTATTCGCGATAACACCGCCCTTGTCTGGTGTGAAAGTCCGGGGTCGCTGACCTTTGAAATGCAGGATATCCCGGCCATCGCCAAAGCTGCGCACGCGCGTGATGTTAAGGTCTTGCTTGATAACACCTGGGCTTCCCCGATCCTGTGCCGCCCGTTTGAACTGGGTGTTGATGTGTCTGTTCAGGCGGGCACCAAATACATTGTCGGCCATTCGGACGTCATGCTGGGCACCATCACCACCGCGACCGAGGCAGACCTGCTGACCATCAAGAAGCAGATCCTGATTTCGGGAGACGCGGTTGGTCCGGATGATTGCTACCTTGCCCAGCGCGGCCTGCGTACCCTTGCCGTGCGCCTTAAGCAACATCATGAAAGCGGACTTAAGGTCGCGAAATGGCTGCAAACCCGATCCGAAGTCAAACGCGTGCTGCATCCGAGCCTACCCGAAGATCCGGGGCATGCCATCTGGAAACGCGATTTCAGCGGCGCAAGCGGCCTGTTTTCCTTTGTTATGGAGCCGGTCGAGAAAGCCCAACTCGCCAATATGGTCGATCACATGGAACTGTTTGGCATGGGCTTTAGCTGGGGCGGCTTTGAAAGCCTGATCCTGCCATCCGACCCGACCAAAATCCGCACCGCCACCAATTGGGACGAAGACGGGCAACTGATCCGCCTTCATGTCGGCCTTGAAGATCCCGATGACCTGATCGCTGATCTTGAAGCCGGGTTTGGGCGCCTTAAAACGGCCTAAAAGCAACCTTCGGCAAAATGGAAAACGGCGCGGAATTTCCGCGCCGTTTTTTTTATGTTAGATCGGATCGAAACGAGCCATCTCAATACTATTTCCGCACCTGACTAAATTTTGGATCAACGCCAAAGGCAGACACATCTCATGTTATGGACTTTGATGCTCTAAATTGTTTCTTTGCCCGAAGACGCACAAATCCGAACCACCCCGTAGTCACCGCATAGGATGAGACAGTACCAATCGACAACAAACCAGGAATGGAAACAGGACCATCAGCAGCGAAAAGAAACAAAGTTACAATTATCAGGAAAACTCCACCCACCGTGTCTCTATAAGCCCGAGAAGGTCGTAACTCATCTCTCTTCGGTGGCAGATATCTCCACGCGTAACGATATCTTCCAGTTCGATAACCGTCGTAGCTACCCACCAACCAACTCAGCGCACCGAACCAATGCCCCAACGCCCCATCAACCATGAAGTAACCGAAATACCGCCAATCAACCAATGCAGCAAAACCGACTGGCACCACTGTCAGTAAACCAACACAAGGACTAGTAATCAGTTTTTGGAACCGTCTAAGGAGATCCGTAAAAAACTGAAGCACTCTGCCGGTCATTACGTTCTCCACGTGTTAACGCTCGACAAGTCTTTTCACCAAAGGTGAAAACCCAGCCGTCAAGACAAACAGAAACGCAGCCGAAATCACGATGCTCGGCCCGGCTGGCGTATCGACATGCCAGGACAGGGAAATCCCCGCCAGCACAGATGCCGCGCCAAACAGCCCGGCACCAATCGCCATTTGTTCAGGTGTCCGGGCAAAGAAGCGCGCACTGGCGGCCGGGACAATCAGAAGGGCTGTAATCAGCAAAACCCCGACAATCTTGATCGCCATGCCGATCACAAGCGCCATCAGCAGCATGAAAACAAGGCGCAACCGTTCGACCGGAATGCCTTCAGCAGCAGCAATTTCCGGGCTGACTGTCAGGGCAAGCAGTGGCCTCCACATCCAGGCCAGCACGCAAAAGGCAAAAGCCCCGCCGACAGCCAGAAGCAATATGTCCCCGGTATTGATCGCAAGAATGTCACCGAACAGATAGGCCATCAGATCAACCGCGACCCCTTGCACGAAGGCCAGCGCGACCATGCCCAGCGCAAGGGTTGAATGGGCAAGCATACCGAGCACCGTGTCACTTCCGATGCGTGCTTGGCGCTGCCCATAGGATAAAAGCAGCGCCGCAACAAGACAGGTCGCGATCATACCGATACGGATATCGACCCCGATCAACAGACCAAGAGCCACACCCAGCAATGCGGTATGGGCCAACATGTCGCCAAAGAACGCCATGCGCCGCCAGACAATAAAGGCCCCAAACGGCCCGCAGACAACGGCCAGCAAAACACCGCCCAAAATCGCACGGAACAGGAAATCGTCCATCATTGATTTGTTTCCGCCCCTTCTTTGACGGTCGTAACATGGTCATGCTCATGTGCATGATGGTGATGGTGATGGTCATGCGAATGATCGTGACCACATCCCGCCACAACATGACCCGACAGATCATGTTCATGATCATGTTCGTGGGTGTAGATGCCAATCGCATCCGCCTCGCGCACACCAAAAAGCGACCGGTATTCCGGATGCTGGCGCACGGTTTCGGGCTGTCCGTGGCAACAGACATGCCGATTGAAACACACCACCTGATTGGTCTTGGCCATCACAAGATGCAAATCATGCGAAATCATCAGAACGGCGCAATCAAGTTCGTGACGGATTTCATCGATCAGACGATAAAGCTCCGCCTGCCCCGAAACATCCACGCCCTGGGTGGGTTCATCAAGCACAAGCAAATGCGGACGCAACAAAAGGGTGCGCGCCAACATGACGCGCTGTGTCTCGCCACCTGAAAGCTGGCTCATCTGCGCATCAATTACATGCCCTGCCCCGACCTGCGCCAGAACGCCTTCGCAATCCGCACGGCTGACGGACCGCGTCAGGGTCAGGAATCGCTTTACGGTCATCGGCAAAACCTGATCAATGGCAAGCTTCTGGGGCACATAGCCGATCGTTAGTCCCTGCTTGCGCACGACTTCACCGCTGTCAGGCTTCTGCAACCCCAACAATGTTTTGACCAGTGTGGATTTGCCAGCCCCATTCGGCCCGATCAGGGTAATGATCTCGCCCGGATGAATGGCAAGCGACACCTGATCAAGAACCCGCTCATTGCCAAAGGAAAGAACAAGCTCACGGCCTTCAATGAGTGGCGCAGTCATGGCACAGCCCCTTGATCTCGACCGTGGTCGCCTGAATGGTAAAACCGACACTGCGGGCCGCCTTGCGCACCGCGTTGCTCATATCCTCGTTCACGGCCTCGGCCACGCGGCCACAATCAGTACAGATGAAATACTGCCCCAAATGTTCGCAATCAGGCCGGTCACAGCCGAAATAGGCGTTAAGCGACTCAATTCTGTGCACCAGACCAAGCTCGGTCAGGAATTCCAGCGCGCGATAAACCGTTGGCGGCTGCACCCGCTGCCCCTCGGCGGTCAGCGCATCAAGCAGTTCATAGGCCGTGACCGCCTTGTGCGATTGCCAGATAAGGGTAAAGACCTTGCGGCGCATGTCGGTAAAGCGCGCATTTTCGCTGTCACAGACTTTCTCTGCCTGCGCAAGTGCGCTATGCACACATCTGTCGTGATCATGGCCCTTTTTGGGGAAAAGATCGCTCATAGCTGAATATCTCGTATCGACGGCACTCTGATTTTGGCGGCTTTGGCCCAACCAATTTCAAAAAGCCGTGGCATCTGATGAAATGTTATAATATATCATTTTCTGACGTGCGAAACGTTAAAAGTCAACCACCATCGACCGGAGCTTCCCCATGACGGGCTCAAATGCACAGATTGCCGACAAACTGAAATTCAACGAAAACGGCCTGATTCCGGCAATCGCCCAGCAACATGACAGTGGCGAAGTCCTGATGATGGCGTGGATGAACCGCGATGCGGTGCTTGAAACGCTTGAAACCGGCCGCGTATGCTATTTCTCGCGCTCTCGCGGGAAACTCTGGCGCAAGGGTGAAAGCTCCGGCCAGGTGCAGAAACTTGTCGATTTCCGTTATGACTGTGACATGGACACCATTCTGGTCGAAGTCGATCAGATCGGGGTGGCGTGTCACACCGGACGACGCAACTGTTTCTATTTCGCCGCCCGCGATGGCAAGGAAGTCGAGATTTCCGAACCGGAAATCTCCGCCGAAGAGCTTTACGGCAAGAAATAGCCCCCGCCCCAAATCCCTCGCCCAGCGCAAAAGACCTGATTGATCATGGCCCTTTCCAACGAACAGTTTGACCGCATCGCCACTACCGTCATTACCGGCTTTCTGGGCAGTGGCAAGACCACGCTGCTTAATGCCCTGCTGACACAGGATGGCATGGATAAGACGGCGGTCCTGATCAACGAGTTCGGCGAAATCGGGCTGGATCATTTGCTGGTGCGTGAAGTTTCCGAAGATGTGGTTTTGCTCAATTCCGGCTGTATTTGCTGTTCGGTGCGCGGTGATCTGATTTCGGGTCTGCGTGATTTGTTTGTCAAACGCACGCGCGGTGAAATCCCGGAATTTGATCGGGTGATCATTGAAACCACCGGCCTTGCCGACCCGGCCCCGATCCTGCACACCCTGATGACCGACCCGCTTCTGACCACCAAGTTCCGCCTTGATAGCGTGGTGACCACGGTCGACGCGCTTCATGGTGCAGGCCAGCTTGATAACTACCCCGAAAGCGTCAAGCAGACCGCTGTTGCCGACCGCATCCTGATGACCAAGGCGGATCTGGCCGATGACGCGACGCGCAGCGCACTTGAAAGCCGCTTACGTGCGCTTAACCCGGCCGCCCCGATCTACCCGGTAATCAATGGCGATATTGCGGTTTCAAAACTGTTCAATGCCGGTCTGTATGATCCGGCGACCAAAAGCATGGATGTGCAGAAATGGCTGCGCGACGAAGCCTATGAGCATCATGGCGACGAGCATCATCATGATGCTCATGACCACGGACACGGACATGACCATGATCACGAACACCACCATGATCACAGCCACGACGTGAACCGTCATGACGACCACATCCGGTCATTTTGCATCACCTTTGATGAACCGATCCACTGGGATGCCTTTGTCACCTGGGCCGAAATCTTTACCCAGATGCGCGGCGAAAGCCTTTTGCGGGTTAAGGGCATCCTTAATCTGGTCGGCGAAGATGCGCCGGTGGCCATTCACGCTGTGCAGCATGTTTTCCATCCGCCGGCATCCCTGCCCGCATGGCCAAGCGATGATCATCGGTCCAAAATCGTCTTCATCACCAGGGATCTTGGCCCGCAGGTGATCCGTGAATCCCTTTATCATCTTAATGCCGCGGTTAGCGAAACCGCAGATGGCAGCACGCCGGAATAATAATCCACCGCGTTTGAGCCACATCAAGGATCGCCCCCGGTAGATGGGGCAATCTCTGCCTTGGCTTGATACAGCCTCACTCTAAGTCCTGAACTTCGGGCGACCCATTATACTCGGTCGCCCTTTTTCTTTGTCTGAACACCGCCATCGGCAATCGATAAACAGCACACCTTCCCCCATTGCACAGCGCCAGTCATCCTGATGTACAGGTTGCACAAAGCGACATGTGGACTAAATCAGGGTCAAATCGGGCAAACTGAAACCGGATCGTCATTTGCGCATGATACCGGAAAGCCCCACAATCAGAACAAACACAACAAGCAAAAGGCATAGGGGGTAAACCAGCATGATTTACCGAAACTGGCAGGGCATTGAAATCCCGGCCCTTGGCTTTGGCACCTACGAGCTCAATAACGACGAAGCCGCAGAGATGATCGCAGAGGCCGCAAAGATCGGCTATCGTCATTTCGATACGGCCCAGATGTATCACAACGAAGAAGGTGTCGGTCGCGGCCTTAAGGCATCCGGCCTTGCGCGCGACGACTATTTTGTTACCACCAAGATCTGGTATGACAAATTCCAAAGTGGTGATTTGCAGACGTCTGTGGTCGAAAGCGCGCGCAAGCTCGATCTGGACCATGTTGACCTGCTGCTTCTGCACTGGCCAAATGATGACGTGCCGCTCGAAGAAACCATGGCGGCCTTGAACGAGGTCAAAAACCTCGGCATGACGCGCCTGATCGGGATTTCAAACTTCCCGACCGCCCTGATTGATCAGGCCGTGTCGCTGACCGATGCGCCGCTTACAGTCAATCAGGTCGAATATCACCCCTATCTTGACCAGTCCAAGGTACTCGAAAGTGTTCGGGCACATGACATGCTGCTGACCGCCTATTGCCCGATTGCGCGCGGCACTGTCATGAAGGATGCAACGCTCAAGGCCATCGGCGAAAAATATGGCAAGTCGCCGGTGCAGGTGACCCTGCGCTGGTTGCTGCAACAAGACAGCGTCATGGCGATCCCGAAATCGGGCTCGCCCAAAAATGCCGCAGCCAATTTCGATATCTTTGATTTCGAGCTTTCGGAAAACGACATGGACGCAATCCATGATCTCGCCAATCCGAATGGTCGCCTGATTGATCCGTCCTTTGCCCCCAAATGGGATAAATCCGCCTGATCGCGGGCACCCCAACAGGCGCAAACACGCATGAATTTACCAAGACCGGCCCCTTTCGGGTCGGTCTTTTGCGTTTGAAGGTAAAGGCACACCAAAAACGCGCAATTTAAGCCCCCTTCTTGCGCACAGCTTGTTTCGCACCTGCGAAAAGCGTATTTTTATCAAGGAACAGGACCTGATCTGATCAACCAACTGGCAGCAATTCGCTTATGAGCACCAAAAACACAACCGATACTGCAACCACCACCAGCACACCGAAAAAGGACGATATCGCTCATCGCCCGTATGAAGATGTTCTGGCCCTGTTGCTGGGCACCATGGTGGTGTCACTTGGTGTGACGCTCTATAGCGAAAGCATCCTTGTCACCGGCAGCACCGCCGGCGCTGCCCTTCTGATCGAGCATGCCACCGGACTGTCGTTTGGCGTGATCTTCTTTCTGATCAACCTGCCCTTTTACTGGCTGGCCTTCAAACGCATGGGCAAGGCGTTCACCATCAAGACCTTCATCGCCGTTGGTCTGGTCTCGGCCTTCTCGAAACTGACCCCGATGCTGGTGGCGTTCGACACGCTCAACCCGATCTATGCCGCAGTTGCCGGGGGTGCGCTTATGGGCATTGGCTTGCTCATGCTGTTTCGCCATCGCGCGGGCCTTGGCGGAATTAATATCCTCGCCCTCTACCTTCAGGAAAACTTCAACATCCGCGCCGGTTACTTCCAGCTCGCCGTCGATATGGTGATCCTCGTCTGCGCCTTCCTGACCCTGCCCTTTGACAAAGTCCTGCTGTCAATCCTCGGTGCCGTCATCCTCAACCTGATCATTGCGCTCAATCACCGTCCGGGGCGGTATTTCTCTGCTAGATGATGTCCGCAATAAGAAGAGTTATATGCCGTTTAGTTGGCAGCACATAGCTTTTCGCAGGGCGATTAGTTAATTTTCCACCACTTACGTGGAGGTTAACCGTGTTTTACAAAGTACCATTCTTTTTTGCAGTTTTCTGCGCCTTAGCAATCTCATGGATTGGTATTAGTGGTCAGACATACATTCCCACTTGCACAAGCCACCTTTGCAACAGCATCAGATCACTTGAGTGGGAAACTCTTACCGCAGGCATTTTAGGCCTAGCTGGTGGTTTGGCTGTTCTCTGGGCAACACAGACACAAGTTGCTTCACAACGAAAAGCTGCAGTTGACCTTGAATTACTCGATATTGACTCGTTTACAAGGGAGCTGTCCGAACGGCTTGTAACACTAGTGCAAGTCACTAGGAAAGCTTCTGCAAATGTTAAGTTTGATGACTCCGAAAGTGCAGGAAAAGCAAACAGGGATATCGAGGAGGCTGCGAACAAGGTAGAAACCAGTTTACTTTACGAGATAGACAAGAATCATCGATTTCCGGCTTCCCTACGTCAAGCAGCTCGTAATGCTTACAACAACACAATTCTAGCCAAGAGTTATCGCTTTGGCGTTACAAGAGGCAGGATGGACTACACGATGGTAACGTCAACACAGCAAGGCTTGAATGATTGGGCGCAGAAGGCATTTGAGCCGCTGGAGAAACTAAAGTTTGAGCGGGACAAATACTCCGCTTTTCTAATGAAGCGCTAATACAGTTAACGCATAATGACTTCAAAAAGAAAAATGGCGATCCCTGCAGGACTCGAACCTGCAACCTACAGATTAGAAGTCTGTTGCTCTATCCAGTTGAGCTAAGGGACCGCTGGGTGGGGTGGTTTGCTTACCCCAGGGGCATGGCCTTGGACGCCTGCCCGACTGTCTTCACAGGATTTAACGTCCCCTGTCAGACGAAACGGGGCGGAAATCCGCCCCGAGAATTGGTCAGATGCCAGTGGCAACTTTCAGATCAGACAACGCGTTTGAACGCGAAGTTATCGGCATAGGTCTTGATCTGCATTTTGCGCGGTTTTGGCATTTCGATGTCCGCGGTCAGCTTGTGCTTGGCGGCAAAGGCCTGCGCTTCTTCGAGGGTTTCGAAATACATGCGGACCTGACCACGGGTATCAGTAGATCCGATCCAGCCCATCAGCTGATCGGCAACCTTTTTCGCACCCGGTTCAAATTCCATGACCCAGTGCTTGGTCGCAGCCTGACCGGACTGCATGGCGTTCTTGGCAGGTTTGTAAACACGGACCTTCATCGGGACCCTCGTCTTGACCTTCGGGATAAGATGATAATGGCAGTTAACGGGTCTCTCTAACCCCTGCTATCTCTTCATCTTTTACACCTTTTATCGTTACTTGGAAATCCCGTTGGGCATCCGAAAAACAATAAAAGGGGAAATGGTCGGGAAGGCGAGATTCGAACTCGCGACCCCCTGCTCCCAAAGCAGGTACGCTACCAGACTGCGCTACTCCCCGACGCGGATGTGGATTTAGCACCATCTTGCTGGGTGGGCAAGACCGCATTATACGTTTTTGTCGAAAAATTGACCCAAGCAGCAATTCAAAAACCAAAGGCCGCAGATATCATCTGCGGCCTTGCTATTGCTGATTGATCTTTAGCCATGTGGCGCATAAAGCCGCCTGCCCGGATTATCGCGGCAGGCCTTCGACCTTTTCGCCGACCTCGAACCCCATCCGGTCCGAAGACCCGCCATTCAGCTCGAGCACAAAGCGTACCGGCCTTGGCGACGGAATGATGGTTTCTGATTGTGGCACCGTGCGCTTTTCAATGCCGACAATCGTGCCATCGGCCTTGATGAACAGCATATCAAGCGAAATGAAGGTGTTTTTCATCCACATCGAAATGTCACGTGGACCGCCGAAATCAAACAGCATTCCGGCATCATCGGCCATTTCGGTGCGATACATCAGGCCGCGCGAGCGTTCTTCGGGTGTGATGGCCAGTTCGACATTGAAGACTTCGCCATCGACAAGAAGACGCGACCGTTCAAATCCGGTTGCCTTTGCATTCAGCCCCGCAACAACCGCTGCGCTGATAAAGCACACAACCAAAGTCATCTGAAAGAACGACTTCATACCCCATATCCTCTTAGTCTTTTGACGCGATCCCGGACCTCGTCCCGGATGGCGCCACCCCGCCATGGATCCGCAAGTGTTGTAAACAACTCACTTGCCGGCTGTCTGCCACGACTATGCGACCATTTTATGACACGCAGGATATTTTCCGCTGTGATGGGTAACACATCAGGTATTTCGATCCCGTTAATGGTTGCCCACACCCCGGACCAACAGCGCGCAACGCCATATGGACTATATCCTCCGCCTCCCAGAACAAGACTTCGGGGCGCCAATCGGGTCATCATCCCCACGACTTCCCAGATCGACTGGTTGCCCAAAAGCTGTCTGGACAGTGGATCTTCAGCTAGAGTATCACATCCACATTGCAAAACAATAGCTTGGGGCGCAAAACTTAATCCAAGAGGAATCAAATATTCAAACAGGACATAGCGCATCTCGTCATCATGCATGCCGCCGGGCACCGGCAAATTACGCGCCATACCACCCGCAATATCATCAATCGCGCCGGTTTTCGGCCACAGATCTTCCTGATGCATTGAGACGGTCAAAACCCGCTCATCCTCGGCAAAGGCATACTGCACGCCGTCCCCGTGGTGGGCATCAATATCAACATATAAAACCCGATCCAGCCCGGAATCGAGCAAGGCATAAATGCCCAGCACCGGGTCATTGAAGTAACAAAAACCCGATGCCCGGTCTTTGAGCCCATGATGAGTCCCTCCTGCCGGATGATGAATGATGCCACCATCCTTGATCAGATTGGCTGCCATCACCGATGATCCGGCAGCCGTCGCCGGACGCCGGAAAATTTCCGGATAGATCGGATTGCCATTCTTGCCCAGACCAAACCGTTCCATCATCTCAAGCGGCAAGGATTGATCGCGCTCGGCCTGCATGACGGCTGCGATATAATCCGGGTCATGAAAGCGCGCGAGTTGGTCGGGCGTTGCCACCGGCCCGGTCAAATAGGTGGCCTCATCCACCCAGCCCAGCGCATGCACCATATCGACCACCAGCGACACACGCGGGATCGCCAATGGATGCTTCGGCCCATAGCTTGATCCACGATAAATCTCGGCCGCGATCATGCGCGGGGCGGGATCGGCAATACGATGGTCAGGTATTTCGTCAGAAAGGATCACAATGGCACGCAGGACGGATTGGGTTGCGGTGCCAAAAGCATTGACCGTTTCACGATGCTCTTTCAAGTTCTGTTTTGTGCAATTCCAGGCGCGGCACCTATTAATTTGGTTTGAATGGTTCACCGGATTTCATCGACATAACCGGCTTCAAGGCGATTGACGGACACTGTGACTTCCCGCAAGCTTTGACCATCGCCAAAACCTTGCTGTCGCCAACCTGAAAGGCTGTGCCGTGCCATCGCCCCGCCGCATTCGTTACCGCCACCTTGTCAGGGTGGCGTTTATTCTGTTGGTGCTGCTTGTTGCTGTTCCCGGAAGTCTCGCACTTATCGGATTGTCGGACTTTGATATCAGCGACCGCCCGACTGAACAGATCAGCTTTGCACACGATGGTGCTGTTCTGTCTGGTAGCCTGATATTGCCTGATGCGCAGCACACAGGCCCGATTGCCCTTCTGGTTCACGGCGATGGTTCGCAGGACCGCTTTGCGGACGATGGCTATTTACCCCTGATCAATGCCCTGCTTGATCGCGGGATCGGAGTTTATAGCTGGGACAAGGCCGGGGTCGGCGAAAGCACGGGAAACTGGCTTTCGCAATCCATGAATGACCGCGCGAAAGAGGCCGTTGCGGCATATAAGGCAATCAAAACCGCCCATCCCGACAGCGGGCAAAAAATCGGCTTTATCGGCTTTTCTCAGGCGGGCTGGGTGATCCCCAAAGCATCGCGAATGATCCCGGACCATGCCTTTAATGTCATCATTGGCGGGGCCGTGAACTGGCAAAACCAGGGCGATTTTTATACACGCCAACGCCTGTTGGCCGATGGTGCAACACAAGCAGAGATTAATGATCAAATCGAACGCAACCGCGTCCGTGACGCCGTGATCTTTGCTCCTGAGGCAACGTATGAAACCTACCTTGCAAATATCGATGATCAGCATCCGATGACATCCGGCAGGTTCGAGTTTGTCAAACGCAACATCACATCTGACGCAACGGCGGACCTTGGATTGCTTGAAACACCGATGCTTGCCATGTGGGGGCGCGATGATCTGAATGTGGATGCGAAAACCGATGCTGCGATCTATCGCAATATTCTGATCGGCCGACATCCTGCAAATGAGGTAATTGTCATCCCCGATGCCACGCACGGGTTGCTCAGAAGCAATCTGTTTAACTATCAGCTAAGCAGTGAAATGCCGACTTCCCGGCAGATGCTGTATGTTGCCCTTGGGCGGCATGCCTATGTGCCCGGCACGTTCGACAAGATTGCTGACTGGATCAAACAGGTTGTTGCGCGCACTTAGTTCAAAGCGCGCAGGTCAAGATGCATGGTCGTTGAAGCTTCGAACCCGAACAGATGGCGCAAGGGGCCGATGTCACTGGTTTCAATCGCGCGATAGCCGCAACGTTCATAAAGGGCGCGAGCACGCGGATTGATATCGATAACATCAAGACGAACTGTACCAAGCCCCTGATCGCGCGCCGTACGCGCCACCGCATCCAGAAGCGCGGTACCGACACCCTGCCCGCGCGCCTCTGGAGCAACGAAGATACCATCCATCAACAAAACGTCATCGACAAGGGCGCGCTCAAGCAATTGCAGCAATATGCCACGCCATAGCCCACCCCACGATCCATAAATGGCGCAAAGGTCTTCAAGCGTTCCGCCGACAAAGGCACCTTGTGGTGTCTTGAACCCGGCAACACCCAGCAACCTGCCATCACTGTCTATGGCGCAGATCGCGTGATCGGACCTGATGACACGCCGGACAAATGCCAGTGCCTTGTCTTCCGGGGCCATAAGTTTTGAAAGCTTCTGCCGGAAGGCCTCCCAGAACAAAGCACAGGCCTGTTCCTTGTGCTGCTCTGCCAACCCCGACTGGATGATAAATCCCTGATGATCCATATCTTTTATCCCGACACACTGGCACGTGGGCGAATGATCTTGCCACTTTTGCGCTGTTCAAACAAATGGGCGATCCAGCCTGCCATTCGTTGGCCCGAACAGCACACATGTTAAGCTTTGATCAGGATCAAGTCCAAGAACTGTTACAAAACTTGACGGCAGCGATTTGTCTGCGCATAGTCGCGTCATCTCCGGGGGGGCCGATCGTAAATCGGCTGAGAGGTTCGGTGTTGCCGAACGACCCTTTGAACCTGAACCGGTTAAGACCGGCGTAGGAAGGATCGTATGCGCAATACAGCACAAGCGCCCCAGACAGCGCAAAATCTCACCAAATTTGATGTCGCCCTGCGTGGCGGAAGCGTTGCCTTTAACGGCACGGACATCTTCCATGACCTTGACCTGACATTGCGCGCAGGCAGCTTTACCTGTTTGCTGGGGCCAAGTGGTGTCGGGAAAAGCACGCTTCTGCGTTATTTTGCCGGGCTGGTCGAAGGTGATGTTAGCGGTACCATCACGTGTTCCGACAACACCCCGCTTGCCGGGCGTGTCGCCTATATGGCGCAGCAGGACCTGCTTTTGCCATGGCGCAGCGTTCTTGAAAATGTGGTCCTGGGCGCTATTTTGCGCGGCGAGAAGCCAGAACATGAGAAAGCCTCACAATTGATTGCCGAGGTCGGCCTGGCTGAGGCTGCCCATCTTCGCCCGGCTGAGCTATCGGGCGGCATGAAACAGCGCGCTGCCCTTGCCCGCACCCTGATGGAAGACCGTCCGGTTGTGTTAATGGACGAACCGTTTTCCGCGCTTGATCCGCTCAATCGTCTGCGCCTGCAGGAACTGGCCGCACAGGTTCTGCGCGGCAAAACGGTGTTGCTTGTGACCCACGATCCGCTTGAAGCGCTGCGTCTGGGCGATCATGTCCATGTTCTGTCTGGCAACCCGGCACGGTTGCAGGATGCCATCACGCCCAAGGGCCAAAGCCCGCGCGACATCGCCGATCCGGGAATTCTGGCACAACAGGCCGAACTCCTTGGCCAGCTTGGCGCTGATCTGTCGGGGGGTGCGGCATGAGCAAGCAAAACAATCCTCATACAAATAGAAAAGCACTGTCGGAGCGCCGCTGGCTGGTCCTGGCCCGGCCGCTGATCATTATCGTTGCCCTGATCATCACCTGGCAGATGCTGGTGATTGTGACCGGTGCGCCGAAATACATGCTGCCGACGCCTGCCGATGTCTGGACCACGTTGATCGCGCGCCATGATGTGCTGTTCGATCATGCGCAATATACCATTGCTGAAACCGTGATCGGTCTGTTTGCCGGCGCAGCCCTTGGCACGCTGGCCGCCATTCCGATGGCGTTGTTTTCGCCAGTACGTTTCTGGTTGATGCCGATCCTTCTGGTATCGCAGGCCATCCCGTTCTTTGCCCTGGCACCGCTTCTGGTGTTGTGGCTGGGCTTTGGTCTGGCGTCCAAAATCGCCATGGCCGCATTGATCATTTTCTTCCCGGTTACCGTCGCCTTCTTTGATGGCCTGTCACGCACCGAAACCGGTTGGCTTGATCTGGCACGTACCATGGGGGCCAGTCGTTGGCGGCTTTTGACCCATATCCGGTTGCCCGCCGCCCTGCCCGCCTTTGCATCGGGGTTCCGCGTTGCCACCGCAGTTGCCCCGATCGGGGCGGTGATTGGCGAATGGGTCGGGTCCAGTCACGGGCTGGGTTATCTGATGCTGCATGCCAATGCGCGGGTTCAGATCGATATGGTTTTTGCCTGCCTTCTGATCCTGTGTGCGTTTTCGATCACGCAATATTTCATTGTTGATCGCGTCCTGCGCGCAGCCCTGCCATGGCAACCCGACAGTCTGAAACCTGCACGATAAAACGATTACCGCCACTTGATGGGCGGCAAAAACATTCATCATACAATTAACGCACGGCGCACAAATACGGAGGTTCTTCAATGTCTCGCCTGAAATCCATGATTACCGCAGCCACCCTTGGTGCTGCTCTTCTGGGTACATCCAGCACGGCCTTTGCGGCGGACAAGCTGGTCATTCTTCTTGATTGGTTTGTGAACCCCGATCACGCACCGCTGATCGTTGCCAAGGAAAAGGGCTTCTTTGCCAATCATGATCTGGAGGTCGAACTGATCGAACCATCCGATCCGTCCGCCCCGCCGCGTCTTGTTGCCGCCGGTCAGGGGGATGTCGCGGTGAACTATCAGCCGCAGCTGCATGTTCAGGCCGCCCAAGGTCTGCCGTTGACGCGTATCGGCACCCTTGTCGCCACCCCGCTTAACAGCCTGATTGTCCTTAAAGACGGTCCGATCAAGGAAATCGCCGATCTCAAGGGCAAGAAAATCGGCTATTCTCTGGCGGGATTTGAGGATGCGCTTCTTGGCACCATGCTGGGTAACCATGGTGTTTCTATGGATGATGTTGAGCTGATCAATGTGAACTTCTCACTTTCACCGTCGCTTTATTCCGGTCAGGTCGATGCGATCATTGGCGGCTATCGCAATTTCGAGCTCAACCAGATGGAAATCGAAGGCAAGCCGGGCAAGGCATTTTATGTCGAGGAAGAAGGCGTTCCGCCCTATGACGAACTCATCCTGACCGTGCGCAACGACAAGGTCGATGACCCGCGTTATGCCCGCATGCTGGCTGCCCTAGAAGAAGGTGTTCAGTACCTGATCAACCATCCCGATGACAGCTGGCAGGCCTTTATTTCCGCCTACCCGAACCTTGATGATGAACTCAACATCAAGGCATGGGCCGATACCCTGCCGCGCTTTGCACTGCGTCCGGCAGCCCTTGATAAGTCCCGCTATGCCCGCTTTGCCGATTACATGGTCAAACAGGGCCTGATCGAAGAAAGCCCGGCACTTGAGACCTATGCGACCGTAATCGAATAAAATTCAGTCCCCCTGCTTTCGCAACCTGTGTCCCAGTCGTTGCGAAGGCATTGGTCTGCCCCCCGCATGGGCAGACCACCAAGAAAGGCCGGAATGTGCCCCGCATTCCGGCCTTTCCCTTGCGCCGGTTGAATTGCCCGTTACCTTATAATGGGTCATCTCAAGACAATCAGGGCGGTTACGCCAAAACCGGAGCAGGACATTAAAGTGCAGCAAAAAGCAAAACCCGCCCATCATACCGATACCGGCTTTGAAAACCGTCACCCCCTGCCCGATCCGGTCAAACGGTCATTTTGGCGTTTTTTGCGCAGGCGCTATTTTGGCGATGACGATTGGCCCAAGGCCAAACATCAGTTCGGCAAAATCCCGACCGAAACACCCGACCATGACGCCATCCACAATCCGGATCCGAGCCGCCTTCAGGTCACCTGGGTCGGCCATGCCACGGTCCTGGTACAATATGGCGGGCTGAACATCCTGACAGATCCGGTCTTTTCCGAACGTGCATCGCCCTTCAAGCGCCTTGGGCCGAAACGCTATACACAACCGGGTCTTGCCATTGAACAGTTACCCAAGCTTGATCTGGTGTTGCTGTCACATAACCACTATGACCATTTCGATCTTGCCAGCCTGACGCAGCTTGGCAACGCGCCGCGCTATGTCTTGCCGCTAAAAAACGGTCCGCTTCTGGAAAAGGCCGGCATTCGCGCGGATCGCTATGTCGAGCTTGATTGGGATGAAAGCCATCATCACGATGATCTGAAAATCACCCATGTACCATCAAACCACTGGTCAAGCCGCACTACCAAGGACCGCAAGGAAATGCTGTGGGGCGGTTATGTTCTTGAATTCGCTGACGGCTACCGGTTCTATTTTGTTGGCGACACCGGCTGGAACGAAGCCCTGTTTACCGAAATGGGCGCAATCCATGGCGGGATTGATTTCGGCTTGATCCCCATCGGGGCCTATGACCCGCGCGACTTCATGCGCAATTCGCACTGCAATCCCGAAGAAGCCATTCAGATCATGCAGAAAATGGGCGTCAAACAGGCACTTGCCATTCACTGGGGCACTTTCGTGCTGACGGCTGAACCGGTGGACGAGCCGCCCATACGATTGGCATCCGCACGCAAAGACAACGGCATTGCAGATGGCGATTTCATTGCCCCGCCAATCGGCGCCACCCGTTTCTTTGATGGCAAAGCCGCGGCCGCATCGACAACCGCGCAAAAGGTCGAGCATACGGCGTCTGGCTCATAGCTGCCCATTCAAGTTCGGTTTGGCGATTTTTCAAGCTGCGTGCTAAGCATCAATGATTGCGTCACAAAACCGTAACATTGATTGCCCCACAATGAGTCTGACTGTCTTTCTTGCCGTAATGGGTGCTGCCCTGATGCATGCCGTGTGGAATGCACTGGTCAAGGGTGGCTCGGACAAACTGATGAACATGACGGCAATCGTGCTGGGTCATACGCCGATTGTTTTGATCCTGTTGCCGTTTGTCGAACTTCCTGCCCGCGAAAGCTGGCCGTATTTGCTCGGCTCCATCGGGCTTCATATTGGCTATCAGCTGTTTTTGATCCTGGCGTATCGTTTGGGCGATCTTAGCCAGGTTTATCCGATTGCGCGCGGATCTTCGCCTTTGATTGTCGCGGCTGTTTCGGTCCTGATCATGGGGGTTACCCTGCATGTCAGTGAATGGCTTGCGATTGTTGTCATCGGGGTTGGCATCATCAGCATGTGCATCACCCGTCAGGCCGATGGCCTGCGCAACCGCAACGCTGCCCTTGCTGCCATTATTACCGGTTGTTTCATCAGCAGCTATTCACTGGTCGATGGCACAGGTGCAAGGCTGGCAGGAACCGCTCTTGGCTATTACAGCTATCAGACCATCGGCAACATCGTCATCTTTGCTGTAATCGTGACCTTTATGCGACCTCGCATGCTGGTCGATATTGCGCAAAGGGGCAAAAAGGTCTTTGTCGTTGGCGGCACCGCGTCCTTTGCCGCCTATGCCACGGTCATGTGGGCCTTTACACAGGCCCCGATCCCGCTTGTCGTCGCC
Organism: Thalassospira sp. UBA848; assembly: GCF_002295455.1. NCBI lineage: Bacteria > Pseudomonadati > Pseudomonadota > Alphaproteobacteria > Rhodospirillales > Thalassospiraceae > Thalassospira > Thalassospira sp. UBA848. The sequence goes on from NZ_DBGS01000072.1 coordinate 30,156, forward strand.
TTGCGTGAAACGGGCATTGTCTTTGCCCTTTTGATCGGCGTGTTCTTCATGGGCGAGAAGCTTAATCTTGTGAAGCTGTCCTCGACCATGATGACACTGGGCGGGGCGATTATCCTGCGACTGGCGCGCAGCCTTTAACCGCCCCTGCCCGATTTCAGTTTCAGGACGCGCGATCAGACCCGTGTCCGCGGAACACGGCGGGTGCCATCCTCGAACCGGTTAAGCTCCATACCCTCTAGCGTGATGGATGGTTCGCCGGTGGTGATCCAGTCTGCCAGTACCTTGCCAACGACGGGCCCCATGGCAAATCCATGGCCAGAAAAACCCGACGCGACAAAGAAATGCTTGGGATTGTCGAACTGATCAATCACCGGCACCGCATCCGGGGTGACATCAATATCGCCCGCCCATGTGTCGGCAATGCCCACTTTCTTTATCTGCGGCAGGATCTTTTGCAGATTGCGCATGGCGTTTTTAACCCGCACCTCATAGGGTTCCGCCTGATTGGTGCGCCGCCCGATCATCGGTTGTTTTGAGGCATCCGACCCAGGAACACGATCGACCAGATCATCAAAGAACCGCTTGTTGAAGTGGAACTTGAAGGTCGCCCAGTTATCAAACAGACCCGGCATGAAGTCGCGGGCGAATTTCAACCGGCCCATGGTCAGATCAATGTCGGTCATGAATTCATCGGCGATGTTCATCGATCCATCTGCCCGCTGACGAAACGCCAGACCTGCGGCCAAGGTCCCGGCGGCTGAGATTTCCGGCACCGGGGTGGTGCGAATAACCGTCCCGCGCGTGGTTTGTTGCGGCAGGCGTCTGCCGAACTTGGCAACGAATTTATGCGTCGCAGCCCCGGCGGCACAAATGACGTATTTGCATTTGACCTCACCCTTCTCAGACACGACAGAACTGATCGCGCCAGCCTCGGTCTCGATCGACAGTGCGCCGCAGCCCTCGGCAATCACAGCACCCATTTCACTTGCACGTTTGGCAATGGCGGGTGCGGCCTTTTTCGGTTCGGCCTGTCCATCGGACGGGGTGTAAATACCACCGACACCCGGCGTTGTGATGCCGGGAATCATTTTCGCGACACCCTTGGGGTCAAGGACCCGGGTTTCGATGCCAAAATGTTTGGTGTCGTCGATCCAGCCTTCGAACTGCGACATTTCCTTGTCATCACGGGCGACAAACAGAACCCCGCCCTGACGCCATTCCAGATCGGCATTCAGTTCTTTTTCAAGACCTTGCCAGATCTTGTTGCATTCAATCATCAATGGCAGTTCAACCGGGTCACGCCCCTGTTGGCGGACAAAGCCCCAGGCACGACCGGACTGGTGTGACGCGATGGTATCCTTTTCCAGAAGCACGACTTTCATGCCGGCCTTGGTCAGGTAATAGGCGCAAGATGACCCGTGAATGCCGCCGCCGATGACAACGACGTCGCATTCCTTGGGCAGGGTGATTTTCGGATAATTCGTCATGTGGGGACCTAAAGATGAATATTGGTGGCAATTCAATTTGGTGTGTGGCGGGAACCACGTTATGTTGCGCGCCAACAAATCTCAACCAAATCAGGTGCCACCATGTCTGATCATGCAAAAAAACAGTCCCCCGCCACCATCAGTGCACAGGCGCTTGGCTGGGTCGATGAAGCCACCAAGTCCGTCACACCGCCGCTTTATCCTTCAACCACGTTCGAACGTAATACGGATCTGAGCTATCATGACGGACGCTGCTATACGCGCGCAGACAACCCGACCTATGATCAGGCCTGTGCGGTCCTGAATGAACTTGAAGGCGGTTCCGAAACCCGCCTGTTTGCATCGGGCATGGCCGCAGCGGTTGCTGTTTTGCATGCGCTTAACCCGGGCGATCATGTTGTCGCGCCCAAGGTAATGTATTGGGCGCTTCGCGCCTTCATGCTCGATAGTGGCGTACGTGCAGGCCTCAGTTTTGATTTCGTCGATAACGCCGACATCGCTGACTGGGACAAGCACATTGTTGCCGGTAAAACCAAGCTGGTCTGGCTTGAAACCCCGGCCAACCCGGATTGGCAGATCACTGATATTGCCGCCGTTGCCAAGCTGGCCCATGCCGCAGGCGCAGTTGTTGCCGTTGACAATACTGTTGCCACCCCGCTTCTGACGCGCCCGATTGAATTTGGCGCCGATATCGTTATGCACTCGGCGACAAAATATCTGAATGGCCACAGTGACGTACTTGCGGGATCGCTGACCACGGCCTCGGACAGCGAATTCTGGCAGCGTGTTTGTAAACAACATGCATCCGGTGGTTCGGTTCTGGGCGTGTTTGAAACGTGGCTGTTGCTGCGTGGCATGCGCACACTTTCCATCCGCGTCGAACGCGCCAGTGCCAATGCCATGGCGATTGCCCAGCATTTCGAAAACCACCCGGAAATCGAAGAGGTCCAGTACCCTGGCCTTGAAAGCCATCTTGGTCACGACATCGCCAAAAAGCAGATGCAAGGTGGCTTTGGCGGCATGCTGTCACTGCGCGTCAAGGGCGGTGAAAAGCGTGCGGTTGAATTCCACAACCAATGCAAGCTGTTTAAACGCGCCACATCGCTTGGCGGGGTTGAAAGCCTGATCGAACACCGCTCTTCGGTCGAAGGACCGACCAGTCCCGTCCCGGCAGACCTTTTGCGCTTGTCGGTGGGGATTGAAGATTGCGACGATCTTGTTAACGACCTTGAAACGGCGCTGCGCTTAAGCAAATAGGCAGCACAGATTTTCAATCTGGAAATAAACAAGCAATGCCCAAGTCGGTGCCAGGACATAACAAACGCAAGACACATGCACGCAGCTTTACGCGTGCGGCTTCTGCGCTGGTTTTGGCATCGACTGTTATCGCCGCCATCATGACCAAACAGTCTTCAGCGCATGAAACTGAAAATGCCAATGGTGGACTTACCGATGTCAATGCCCTGCCCCCGGCTCCGGGGCTGATTTTTGACGTGCAGGCGGGCGAATACATCCTGTTTGATGCGTTGGTCGACCGCCTTGCCGAGCGCAAATACGTTCTGATCGGCGAAAAGCACGACAATCCCATCCACCACCATCATCAGGCCCAACTGGTCGATGCGCTGAGCAAAGCAGACAAACGCGAACGTGCCATTGTCTGGGAAATGTTTACCCGCGACCAGCAAACATCCCTTGACCACAATTGGCAGGATTTACCGATTTCGGAACTGGGTCCGGCCATGGCGTGGGAAGACAGGGGCTGGCCGTCATGGCATGATTATGCGCCGATTGCGCAGGCCGCACGCGACAATGGTTTGATGATGGTGGCTGGCAACCTGCCCGACGCCATCCTGCGCCCGATGATCACCAAGGGGAATTCCGCCATACCAGATGAACTGGCGACCCAGCTTGATCTTCCCGCCATCCCGGCCGGGGTTCTGGAACGGTTTAACGTCGAAATTGCCGAAGGGCATTGCAATATGCTGCCCGAGAGTATGCTGGGCGGCTTTTCCGCCGTGCAGTTTGCCCGTGACGCATCACTTGCGCAGGCCATGAGCAAGACGGCAAAAATTGACGGTATTGATGGGGCATTCCTGATTGCCGGGGCAATGCATGTCCGTCAGACCATCGCCGTCCCGTGGCATCTGCGCCGCTATGAACCAGAGCTGCCGGAGGCCGAGATTGCTGTGGTCAGCCTGATCGAGGCGGATGATCCGGGCCCGGAACCATCAGAGATCGAAGATTACGCCATGCGGTTCGGTGCGCCGGACGATATCGATTTCATGTGGTTTACCACTGATATCGAACGCGGTGATCCCTGCGATCAGATGCGCTCTGAGCAATAACCTCAACCTTGGGTCTTTACCAAACCCTATTTGATCTTGCGCGGCAGCCAGTCTGTTGTCGCAACCGGCTTGCCCTTGTGTGATCGCATGACACGCGGGCGCACGACTTCCTTTGCCTCAGGCGTGGTCGCGCTTTTGCGGACCGAGGCATAGAATTCGACCAGTTCCGTGAATGGGATGATCGTCCCCACCCCTTCCTTATAGGCCTTGGTAAAGGGCGGGTGATTGCGCACGGTCATGCTGAGATGTTCGACCGTGTGGTGACCGAACTGCGACCAGATGCTTTCAAGGAAGTGAACCGTTTTCGGATCAACCGGTTTCAGGCGTACATCCGGTCGGGATTCTTCCATCACCGCATAAAGGTTCGGCTCAATCGGTCCGAATTCCTCTGCGACAAAGATGGCGGGCATCAACATGTTGCCGTGATAGTTTGCGCCATAATACGCCTGCGCCAGATACAGCAGACGATGCAGTTTTTGCGGCTGCAGGTATTCGTTGTCATTGAGTGCGAGGTCAATGAACCTGAATGCAGCTTCAAATACCGTATTAAGAACCGGCTTGTTCTTCATGCTGGGCCCGATGGTCGTGCAAAATGATCATATCGTTTGTTTGGGGATCATAAAGTCTATGGCGGGCACCAACAAGCACCACCGGCAGGTTTTTCAATTTTCGGGAATATACCGCATCTGATCAGGTTTTGGTCGCGTATGCCTGCTGCCCACGAGGGCCGCGAACAGCCCCCTAGACCGTCGCATCCAGATGCGTACCGCGCACACCAACCCCGTGCGTCACGGCATTGACCACCTGATAAAAGGACGTTCCGCTGTTGACCGAAAGATCAAACGGGATCGACGGATCAAGCAAGCTTGCGAAATCAATTTCGCTTTCCAAATCGACCGCGCCTTCGCGATCACTGGCACGGCGAGCAGCTGACAGGTTGCGCTGCTCGGTGCGCTGATCACTTTTTTCGCCACTATTGCCCTGTCCTGACTGGCGTTTGTCTTTGCCATCGACATAGGCATTGAACAATATGCCGTCGTCATCAGGGTCATAGGTATAGTTCTGAGAGGACGCCTCAACCTGGCTATCACGATCCACTGTTGCCAGTCCGCGCGCACCAGCAGGCGCAAGTCGGCCATATTGGCCAACCTGTGAAACTGTCTGTGCGTTATGGACCGGTGCGATCATTTTCCTCTGCCCTAGCGTAAAGCGGACTGTCGCGCAAACCTAATTCAACTCATGCATTATACATGAATATATAGTGATACGGCAGGAAATTCGCAATTCCTGCCGTTCACCTCAGTTTCCAAGCGTCTTAATCGCCTTCGAATTCGACCAAGTGGAACTCTTCAACACCGCGATCACGGATTTTCTGCGCGCCGCCAAGGTCTGGCAAATCAATGATAAAGGCGCAGCCTGCGACCTCTGCGCCAATCTTTTCAACCAGATCAATCGCGGCCAGTGCCGTACCGCCCGTCGCAATCAGGTCATCCATGATCAAAACGCGACTACCGGGTTTAACCGCATCCTTGTGGATCTCGATCACGTCGGAACCGTATTCAAGTTCATATTCGACACCGACTGTCTCGGCGGGAAGCTTGCCCTGTTTACGGATGGTGACAAACCCGACACCCAGGGCAACAGCAACCGCCGGGCCGATGACAAAACCACGGGCTTCGATACCCGCGATCATGTCGATCTTCTTGTCCTGAAATTCGGCGGCAAAACTGTCGATCACTTCGCTCAGACCATAGGGGTCCTCAAACAGCGTCGTGATATCCCGAAACATAATGCCCTTTTTCGGGTAATCGGGAATGGTACGGATCAACGACTTGATCGACATGGGGTACTCCGGCCAGATATCAGGAAATGATCAAATGCAGATCACCAGCCATGAAAATCACAGCCAGATCACATACGGCGACCCTGAGGGTCTGAAACAGACCCTAGATGCCTGAAACCGACCGGATTGGCAAGGCACATCCGGTGGAGCGTGCCTTGACGCAGCGGTTTGTCGGAATGGAAACCTGATCCTCAGGCCGCATGTGGCACTGAGGTGCCCGGTGCTGTGCGCGTAGCGGGCGTTGCGGCCGCAACGAAGTCGTTGGCTAGCTTCTTGCTGATTTCCGCGCGGGTGCCCCGTGGCAAGCCGGTTTGGGCGGCCTGGCGGTTGCCCCACACTGCCCGATAAAGGCGATAGTCATGATCATTGATCTGACCGAATACTTTTTCGACTTCCATCAGAGTCTGGACGTAACTCTTTTTCATGTCAGCCATCCTGTTGCTCGTTGGGGTTTCAACGGTTTTGCCCGTCGAAATTCGGCGCACCTTTTTGGTGATGCGTCATTTACAGCAGCCATATAGTCCGATCTTCATGGCCTCTCAACTGCAGCACGGTGACAAGATCGGGAAGAATTTGTGACAGCACGCCCAATTCTTCCAAACGCCTCGCAAAAGACTTCGCTGATATTAGAAGATTTGTGCCAGTTTGCCCGATGATGGACACATTAAAACGGCCTGTCTTCAAAACCGAAGACAGGCCGCAAAAATTTTCAGATTGGCGCGGACGCGACCGCTCAAAACCTAGTTAAGCTTTCTGGCCGTTTCTGCCTGTTTGGCTTCTTCATCAATCTGCTTTTGCAGGGCATCACCATACTCGCCATAGATCCGTCCTTCCAAGGACAGCTCCAGAAAGCGGATATAGTCGTTCTGATCAGTGATCTTGGCACGTGCCACTTCGATCACGTCAAACGGGCTTGCCGCATCAAGATCATATTTCCGGATCAGCACCAGCATTTCTGCGGTGATCTGATCAAGCTTCTTGCGGGTGTCGCTGTAGGAAAGCGTCATCGGACAATCCTGTAAATCAGATGTGTTTTCTGGCCTGCTTATGCCTGCTTGACGCATGGCTGGCAAGCCCCGCGCCAATCAAAGCATCCCTGCGCGTATTGCGAACTGTATAGATTCAATTCAAACCACTTGAGGCAAATCAAAGCACTTTGCGCGCGAACATGCATGTTTCATCCACCCATAATCTGGATCGTTGAACCCTGTTTTATCGGGTTCCTTGAAGTCTTCGTCACCGGGGAATAACCATGTCAATTCTGTCCGCTTTCAACGCCATGAGCATCCGAAAACGCTTTATGTGGGCGTCTGCATTTGGCGTCTCGACCACGGTGATCATTGCGCTTTTGATGATGACAATCGTCGAGGAAAAAGCGATGGACCAGAAGCTTCATCAACTCAGCGAAAACGAACTGACATCCCTGCATGCGCTCATTGTCAATGTCATGGCTGCGCGCCCGGAAGATGTTGATGACATCGGCATCCAGGTTTTCAACAACTGGTTTGACAGCCGCAATGGTGATTATCCGGGCGAACTTTGGTCTGCATGGGGGCCAACGACACTTTCCTATATGGAAGAATTTGGTGACAAGCCGCTTAAAACCCCGCGCGACGAGATTGATATCGAAGCCATCGAAACCGGCCAGATGATCGGACGCTACACCGATAATGGCACCTATCGCCTTTCAATGCCGATTGTACTTGGTGAAACCAGTGGCGCGGATCGCGAAGTATGTTTCAGTTGCCATGGTGCGATGGAAGCCGATACCGGTGACGTGATCGCTGTTCTGTCATCAAGCCTGTCGGTCGCGCCGGAACAGGAAAAGACCAACCGCATTCTGATCGGCATTATTCTGGGCGGCCTGGCCATTGCAGTTGCCACCATTCTTGGCATGCGAATTTTGCTGTCGCGCATTGTCACAGGCCCGCTTTCCGACCTTGGCCACGACATGAATGCGCTTGCCGAAGGCAATACCAACTTTGAAATCAACACCCTGTCGCGCCGCGACGAGATCGGTGAAATGGCAAAATCGGTGGACGTTTTCCGCACCAACGCCATTGCCAAAAAGCAAATGGAAGCCGAACAGGAAGTTGAATCCCGACGCCGGGAAGAGCGCATGCAAAGCCTTGAACGCCATATTGGCAGCTTTGAAGGGGTGATCGCGCAGATTGTCGGTGCGGTTTCGACATCGGCCGAACGGATGCAAACCACCGCACGCGGGCTCGTTGAGTCCGCAGACCGCGCAAGCAAAAGCGCAACCACAGTTGCTGCCGCCTCCGAAGAAGCCACTGTCAATGTACGTACCGTAGCAGACGCCGCCGACCACCTGTCCGAATCCATTTCCCAGATTGGCGAACAGGCCCAGCAATCCACCCAGATTGCCGCCGAAGCATCCCGCGAAGCTGCACAATCCTCTGACACCGTGCAGGGCCTTTCCGAAGTCGCCAACCGAATTGGTGAAATCGTTGAATTGATCAGCGACATTGCCGGTCAAACCAACCTTCTCGCACTCAACGCGACGATTGAGGCGGCCCGCGCAGGTGAAGCCGGCAAAGGATTTGCCGTCGTCGCGGCCGAAGTCAAAAACCTGGCCAACCAGACGGCGCGCGCGACCAACGAAATCGCCGAACAAATCACGGCAATTCAGGAAGAAACCGGTAAAACGGTCAACTCCATTGGCGACATCTCGGATGTGATCAGCCGCATTACCGAAATGGTCAACACCATCTCGGCCGCTGTCGGAGAACAGTCCGATGCGACCGGCGAAATTGCCCAGAATGTTGAACAGGCCGCCATCGGCACGCAGGAAGTCAGCAGCAACATTGAACGGGTAAGCAATACCGTGGCCGATACCGATCAGGCTGCCCACCTTGTTCTTGATGTTGCTGAAGAACTTGGAACGCTTTCAAATGACTTGCGCGCACAGGTCGATCAGTTCCTTACCGATATTCGAAGCAGCTGACGCAACACATAGACCAGAACAAAGACCGAAATCGCGATCAAACACCCCGGCGGCAAAACAGTTGTTTTGCCGCCGGTCTTGTATTTGCAGATCGAGATAAAAAATGAAGCCCTATAACTTTATGGCCACAGATCGCTGTAAGTGTCCGCTTTCAGGACATCTGATTACGTGGCAATTGAACAAAATTAACTTCAAAACAACTGATAACATGCCTATTCTTACGTAAAAAATAATACGATTACGTCTAATATTTGATAGTTCTACTGCTACAAGCGCCGTTTTGGCGCCCCGGGGGATTGTGGGGACAATGTCGTTTACGACGATTTTAGGCATTATGGTCGGCCTTGGCCTGTTTATTGGGTCAATCTTTATCTCGACTGATAACTATCTGGTATTCTTAAGCCTTTCGAGCGCGCTGATGGTGGTTGGCGGCACTCTGGCTGCAACCTTTATCGCCTATGAGGCGCGCTATGTGCTGCTTGCTCTCAAACTGATTTTCAAGATTTTTCGTGCCCCGCAAATGGGCCGTGGCCAGTTGACCGGCGAGGTTGGTCGTGTGGTTAAATGGGGCTATCTGCTGCAGAAAAAGGGCATCAACGCCCTGGAACAGGAAGCCGAACGGGTTGGCAAGGACGAACCGTTTCTTGGCTGGGCGATGGAAGTCATCATAACCGGCTATGACGGCGAGGAAACCGCAGAAATGCTTCATAATGCCATCGACAATGCCTTTAGCCGCAACCTTGTCCCGGTCGCTATCCTCAAGAGTATGGCTGCTGCTGCACCTGCCTTCGGGATGATCGGTACGCTTGTCGGGCTTGTCATTATGCTTGATAAAATGGCGGATGACCCGACGTCTCTTGGTGCCGGTCTTGCCATCGCGCTGATCACCACCCTTTACGGAATTGTCGCGGCCCGGTTCTTTTTCCTGCCCGCAGCAAGCAAAATCCAGCAGCGTGAAGAAATCATGCGTTTTCGCAATTACCTGATCGCCGAAGGCTTGATCATGCTAGCCGACCGCAAAGGTCCGCGCGCCATTCAGGACCGGATGAATTCCTTTCTGGATCCGGCAATTCACTTTAATATCGATAAGTCTTCGAAATAAGGGATATCCGAGATGGCCCGCGGCAAAAGACGCATGCAGCGCATAGAGGAAGAACCAGTCAACGAAGATTGGCTTGCGACCTATGCCGATGCCATCACGCTTTTGATGGCCTTCTTTGTCATGCTGGTCAGCTTTTCCAAGGTTGAAATCCCGATCTTCGAAAAGGTACAGGCCGGTATTGCAGAAGAAATCGGCAAGCGCGAAGTCGTTCGCCCTACCCAGGTGCTTGAAACCGATCTGCGTGATGTCGTTTTCAACATGGCAATGGACAGCGCGGTCAGCGTTTCGACCGACGACGAAGGCATTTTGATGGAAATGGGCAGCGGGTCCTTCTTCCAGCCCGGCTCTGCGAACCTCACCAACGATGCGGTTCTGTTCCTCAAGGATGTGGGTGATCTGTTACAGGAGCCCCGCTATCTTGGTTTTCAGGTCGAAGTCGCCGGTCATACCGATGACAGCCCAATCGGCTCCCCGCGCTTTCCGACAAACTGGGACCTTGCCGCTGGTCGGGCCATTGCTGTTGTCCGCTTCTTTGGTGCCCTTGGTGTTGATCCCGATAGCAAGCGCATGCGTGCGATCTCCTATGGTGATACCAAACCCAAATTGCCCAACCGCGATGATTTCGGAAACCCAATCCCCGAAAACCGTCAAGCCAACCGCCGGATCGAAATTCGCATCTTCCCGAAATATTCACGCGTGTTCTAATCTCCGCCCCAGTGCGTTGCCATAACTCTATAACTTGACCGCAAAACTGCGCAGGAATACCATTTCCGAGTGCGCAACCAGGAAATATGTTCTCCTGCTGGTTTTCTCCGGGCTCGGTCTTCTTTCCTTTTGGCTCGGTCAGACGCCCAAGTGGTTTGCGCTGGCACGACAAACAGGAAGGTAGAAAAATGAAACTGCCCCGAATTCTTCAAACGCTTGCCGCCTTGATGGCCCTGCCCTGTGCTGCTGTTGCGCAGACCTCGGAAACGGCTGATCGTCCCAACATCCTGGTCATCTGGGGCGACGATATCGGCATGTGGAATATCAGCGCCTATCACCGCGGCATGATGGGGGGCAGCACCCCTAACATCGACCGTATCGCCAATGACGGCATGCTGTTCATGGATCACTACGCGCAGGCATCCTGCACGGCTGGTCGGGCGGCATTCCTGACAGGTCAATATCCGATGCGTCTCGGGCTAAGCACCGTTGGTATTCCAGGATCCCCCATTGGCCTGCAAGAAGAAGACCCTACCCTTGCAGAAATGCTAAAAGAATACGGCTACGCCAACGGACAATTCGGCAAGAACCACCTTGGCGACCGGGACGAACACCTGCCGACCAACCACGGGTTCGACGAATTCTATGGCATTTTGTATCACCTCAATGCCGGGGAATATGTGGAACAATATGACTATCCCGTCGGCAGCAAAGTCGCCGAACAAATAGCCCAACGTGGCGTTATCCATTCCGTGCATCAGGAAGACGGTTCGCAGGCGATTGAAGACCTTGGAGATTTCGGGCGCGAACGCCAAAGGACACTTGATCAGGAAGTCCTTGAGAAATCAAAACGCTTCATCCGCGATGCTGTCTCAGAGGACAAACCGTTCTTTGTCTGGCACAACACCACGCGCATGCATTACCGCACCAACCTGAGCGACGAATATGAAGGTGTCACCGGTTACGGCCTTTATGCTGATGGCATGAAGGAACTTGACGATGATGTTGGCGAACTTCTTGACCTTCTTGATGAACTTGGTGTGGCAGACAACACCATGGTCATGTTCTCGACCGATAATGGGGCTGCGTCCAACAGCTGGCCGGATGGCGGCAACCAGCCGTTCCGCGGTGAAAAAGGTGTTGGTGGTTATGAAGGCGGGTTCAGGGTTCCAATGGCAGTCAAATGGCCCGGCGTTGTGCCCCCCGGCACCACTACTGGCGAATTCATGACCATGGAAGACTGGGTGCCAACCATCATGTCGCAGCTCGGTGAGAAGGATCTCAAGGAAAAGCTGCTTGATGGTCACAAGATTGGAGATCGCAAATACCGTGTCCATCTGGATGGTTATGATCAAACCGATATCCTGACCCAGGATGGCCCAACCAAACGCAAGGAATTCTTCTATTTCACGGAAACGAAGTTCCACGGCTTGCGTTATGGTGACTGGAAGTTCCTGTTTACCAAACAGGACCAATGGTTCAACGGTGTGGCCAACAACCTGACCAGCCCATTGATCACCAACCTGAAACTTGATCCGTTCGAACGGTTCCACGAAGCACGTGGCTTTGATGAATGGCAGGAAAACCGGTCATGGACACTTGCCCCGGCGATTGGAGTGGTGAACAAGTTCTTCCAGTCGTTCGAAGAATATCCACCGCGTCAGGCCAGCTTCACGGTCAATGTCGACGAAATTGTTCAGGATATGCAAAGCGGCCATTCACGCTAAAAGCAACGCGCCCCGCGAAAACATTTCGGGGGCGCGTCTTTATCTTGCTTCCACGCAAGTCGCCTACTCGATCTGCAGCACCATTTCATCACGCGCCGCAAAGGCACCTGACCAGGTGGCGCGTGCCTTTTGTTCAATGACGGTCATTGTCGCATCGTCGTGATCCGGGTCATGATGGAACAATGCCAACTGTTTGGCATTGGCGGCCCGGCAAAGCCGAATGCCTTCCTGCCATGTCGAATGCCCCCACCCGACTTTCTGCGGGAATTCCTCGTCAGTGTAGGTACTGTCATAGATCACCAGATCAGCATCCTTGATAAAATCAAGAATGACCTGATCGGGACTGTCGGGATCATGTTCGGTATCGGTGACATAACAAACTGAATGGCCAGCATATTCCACGCGAAACGCTGTCGCCCCATTGGGATGACGCAGTGGTGCAGTCTTGATCAAGATATCCGCCGCCGGGCGGAGTTCGTCACCGACATTGAAATCCTCGAATGTCAGCTTTGATTTCATGGCCGATAGTGGCACCGGGAAAGTCGGGTCTGCCATCTGGGCCGAAAACACCCGTTCCACGCCCCCCTGATTGGTCAGATGCCCCGCCATAACCCGAAAGGACGCGTTCGGGTTATAGGCCGGAACAAAGAATGGAAAGCCGTTAATGTGATCCCAGTGTGTATGGGTCAGAAAGATATTGGCCTCGGTGACATTTCGCCGGATCAGGTCCTTGCCCAGATTTCGGATGCCGGTACCCGCATCAAAGATCAGAACCGTGTCGCCGACCGTCATCTCAACGCAACTGGTATTGCCACCGTAAACAACATGATCCGGTGATGGACAGGCAATGCTGCCTCGAACGCCCCAGAATTTAACCTTGATTGCCATTCACCAAATCCTGTCCAAGGATTGCCTGTTGATCGTCATACGCGGTTTTCACACTTTGAAACGATAACATCACACCACCATAAACCTATCATTGATTGCATCAGTTGCAGTCAATTCGCGTCGACCCTGGTGCCGATTGCAGCCCCCATCATCTGATCGGCATGCCCGCAATTAACCGCGACTTCACATAACCCGACCGAGTTACCGTAATGAAACGCCGTTCCTGACGGCACATCTGAAAATGTCCGGGCACCCGACAGTACATGTTTATTGATCGTGATTTTTTCATCCTTTGATCGTGCGAAAAGTCCGGTCATCAGATTGCCGTAAGGATCGACATAGATCACCTCGGCAAGTTCATCTGGCCATTCCTTTGCCAGGCCGAACCGTTGATCAAGCGGAATGCCGTGCGCGTCAAATTCCTGATTTGTTGCCAGCCACGATGCCACAGGGCCGAATATATCGCGCCCATGAAAACTTGCAGATGCACCATCGGGCATCCAGTCGATCACCTTGAGCTTCACGTTTTTCGCTCGTCGGATCACCATCTCAAACAACCCGTTATCCGGCCCGACAAAAGAAACGCCATCCGCCTCGACCACAACCCCTTTGCGCGCGCTGCCCACACCGGGATCAACAACGGCCAAAACCACGTCGCCTTCCTGAAATTCGCGGCACAGCGCCGCAAGCAGGTAACTTGCCGCCTTTGGGTTTCGGTCCGGGGCATCGCACATCAGATCGCATACAGGCACATCACGCGCATGCCGCATCACCACCGAACGCATTGTCCCACTATATGGTCCATTCATACCAAAATCACTAAAGACAAAGATCATGGCTGATACTCAGGTCGTCGGTTGAAATTCAGATATCGGGAAATGACAACGCCGGTGGCAACGTTTTGATCCCACCGGCGGTGTCATTAATTCAAATATGGGTCGAACAACGTGATCTGCTACTTAACTTCGCAGAATTGACCGCGTCGTTTCAGTTCCGCACAAAGCGAGCTGGCCGCACTGTCACTCAGGCCCGTGGCCATCAGACGATAATATGTACCTTTGCCCGGAATATTGGCGCGCGTGACGCCATGCTGCATCGAGGCAAGCTGCCCATAACGCCCACTCAGAATCTGCCAGCCACGTTCGGCCTGCGCTTCATTGCGATAAGATGCCAGATGCACCGATTTCGAACCGCTTGCAGCGGGTGCGGCTTTGGACATTTCCTCGCCGGCCTGAACCGGGCGGCTTTCCCCGGTTGCGACCCGGCGGACCGGTTCACCGGAGTTAAGCGTCATCGCCGTGCCCTGTGCTGGTTCGACAATGGCGGCTTCAATCGCATCACGTTCACGTTTGAATTCATCAGGCGTGACCAGCTTCATCTGCTGCAGGTCTTCAATGCGCGCGATTTGGCGTGCAGCATCCATCAACCCTTGCGGGGCCGGTGGCGGTGTCGCGCGTTGACGCGGCTGGGCCGGCAGAAGCGCATCAAGAATGGCGGTGCGTTCCGCAACATGTTCCTGCACGGTGATCGCCCCGATCTGAAGCGCACGGTTTAGCTGGTTAAGACGCTGTTCGACCTGCGCACCTTCGGGCGGCGGATTGTTCAAGAACGCAGAGGGTGCCGGCTGGCTCATCGGCAACAGCGCACCAAGGTTGGCGGAACGGCGTGCGGAATATTCTTCGGGCGTGACAAGTCCGGTTGCCTGCAGATTGCGCAAGATGGCAAACCGCTTGGCAATCGCTTCGTCCCCTGCTGATAGCGCGGCCCCTGCCGGAATATCCATCGGCTTTGTCGCGCCGCTGGTCATTGTCGGAGACGGGCTTACAGGACGCCCGGCCGCAACCGCGGCTGCCCCATTGCCAAGCCCCGAAGGCCCACTGATGATTTGATCATTGATGCTAAGCGACCCTGGAAGGCCACGTTCGAGCCGCGACAAATTGAACTCTGCCGCATCACGCAAGGGGCGCGGCTGTGTGCCCGTCGCCGACGACATCAGGACCGTACCGGGTGGGTTCATCGCAATCAGCGTTTCATAGCCATCCTGCGCCCGGTCCGGACGGTTGGTGTTTTGATAAAGGACCGATCGCCACAGCATTGCGTGACCGTCCTGGGGATTCTTGCGCAGTGCTTCGTCAAACAGTTTTTCCGCAGAAGCATAATCACCACTTGCCAGTTGCTGCAGACCAAGTGCGGTATAATTGTCATCTGCAAAGGACGTTGCTTCGTCCCAGAAATCCTGATCCAGCAGCGGCGCACAGGCCGACACCCATGAAACCATACCGATCACAGCAATGCTTTTGCCGATCTTCAGCCAGTTCCCGGTCCGCTTTGCAGATACCTGCATGGCGCCAATCCCCTATTCCTTAAATCCCGTTATCAGAAACCATGCTGTATTGCCGTGGAATATTCCAGCAAAACCCGGCATGGACTTCCCCCATACAGCATTGATTTTGCACCCTGCTTGCCAACAATTCGTTAAAGCATTTTCGACACTGCTTTTGACGCGGCACTTGTACTGCCATACGTATAGTTTCTATAAATAGAATAGTCTTAGAGTCTGGACCCAGACCATTAACCAGACCTTCAGAACA
>NZ_DBGS01000049.1:0-10251 GCF_002295455.1 Thalassospira sp. UBA848
ACGTTCAACAAAGACGATGAAGGCAATAACCGCAATCGCCAGAACGATGATTGCAACGATAACCAGTGCAGAAATCGCACCGGTACGACCCAGTTCAAGGGTGCCTGCAATCGCGCTTGGCAGGCCGGCAACAATACCGGCAAAGATGATCAGCGAAATACCGTTACCGATGCCGCGCTGGGTGATCTGCTCACCGAGCCACATCAGGAACATGGTGCCACCAACAAGCGTGATGACCGCGGTCAGACGGAAGAACATGCCCGGATCCGGCACAGCAGCACCGGATGAACCGGTCATGCTTTCAAGGCCAACGGCAATGCCCCACGCCTGCACGGTCGCAATCAGCACCGTCAGATAGCGGGTATATTGGTTAATTTTTTTCCGACCCTGTTCGCCTTCTTTCTTGAGTTGCTCAAGGGTTGGCGAAACAGTTGTCATCAACTGAATAATAATCGAGGCCGAGATGTACGGCATGATATTCAGCGCAAAGATCGTCATACGACCCAGCGCACCACCGGCGAACATGTCAAACATGCCCAGAACGCCGCCCGCATTCTGACGGAAAATGTCAGCAAGAATGGACGGGTCAACACCAGGAACCGGAATATAGGTTCCAAGACGGTAAACAATAAGCGCGCCCAAAGTGAACCAGATACGCTTTTTAAGCTCGGTCGACTTTGAAAAAGCGGACCAATTCAGGTTCGCGGCAAGCTGCTCGGCGGCCGATGCCATGCACTCATCTCCCAATACACATAAACTGGAGGGTCCGGTCCCGTGTGCTGGAACCGGACCCTCGCGAAGTCAATTTAGGCTTATTCTGCGGTTTCTGCAGCAGCGACCGGAGCAAGAACCTTTACCGAACCGCCGGCTTTCTCAACAGCTTCAACAGCTGCTTTGGAAGCACCGGAGATTTCGATGTTCAGTTTCGCTTTCAGTTCGCCTTTTGCGAGAAGACGCAGACCGTCTTTCTGCGGACGGGCCAGTCCTTTTTCCGCCAGAACAGCGACGGTGACATTTGCACCTTCTTCAAGAACACCGTTATCAACGGCAGTCTGAAGGGTACCAAGGTTCACAACGCCGAACTGTTTCTTGAACGGGTTTTTGAAGCCGCGTTTCGGAAGACGGCGATAGATAGGCATCTGCCCACCTTCGAAGCCATTAATGGCTACACCCGAACGGGACTTCTGACCCTTCTGACCTGCGCCAGAAGTTTTGCCTTTGCCCGAACCGATGCCGCGACCGACGCGGGTGCGCGCCTTGCGGGCACCCGGGTTATCGGCGAGTTCGTTGAGTTTCATCGTTCAACACCTTTTCGATCTGGGGTCAATCAAGCCTCGTCCACACGGACGAGGTGCTTGACCTTTGCGATCATACCGCGAACAGCCGGAGTATCTTCCAGCTCACGAGTCCGGTGCAGTTTGTTCAGGCCAAGACCAACGAGGGTCTGGCGCTGATCAGCCGGACGTCCGATCGGCGAACCCGTCTGGGTAACGCGTACGGTCGCTTTTTTCTTAGCAGCCATATCGAATTACTCCTTTTCGAGAACGGCGGCAGCAGCCGAACCGCTATCGCGACGGGCAACGACGTCACCGACTTTCAGGCCACGCTTAGCAGCGACCTGACGCGGAGAAGCACCGTTGACCAGAGCGTCAAGGGTTGCGCGGATCACGTTGTGCGGGTTGTTCGAACCGGTGCATTTGGACACAACGTCCTGAACGCCCATGGTTTCGAAAACCGCACGCATCGCACCGCCTGCGATGATACCGGTACCAGCCGGTGCGGAGCGAAGGACAACCTTGCCTGCACCGAAGTGGCCCTGCGTATCATGGTGAAGGGTACGGCCTTCACGCAGCGGAACGCGGATCATGTTACGTTTAGCAGCTTCGGTTGCCTTACGGATCGCTTCCGGAACTTCACGGGCTTTACCCGTGCCGTATCCGACGCGACCGCGCTGGTCACCGACAACTACCATTGCGGAGAAAGCAAAGCGACGGCCGCCCTTAACGACTTTCGCGACGCGGTTGATACCAACCAGCTTGTCGACGAGTTCGTTTTCTTCACGGGCTTTCGGCGCCTGCTGCTGTTGATTCTGGTTACGTGCCATGGTCGTGCTCCTTAGAAGTCCAGACCGCCCTCACGGGCGGCATCGGCCAGAGCTTTCACCCGGCCATGGAACAGATACCCGCCACGATCGAAAACGACCGTTTTCACACCAGCTTTGACTGCGCGCTCGGCAATTGCCTTGCCGACCAGAGCAGCGGCGTCGGCATTGCTGCCTTTCGCCTTCAGATCTTTCTCCATCGTCGAAGCAGCCACCAGGGTGGTGCCTTTGACGTCGTCGATGATCTGAGCATAGATGTGGGCGTTCGAACGGTGCACGCTGAGGCGCGGGCGACCGGCCGCTTTTTGGCGGATCGCAAAACGAACGCGACGCTTGCGGCGTTCGAAAAGGCTTCTCACGTTTTTCATCGTGCCTGTCCTTACTTCTTCTTGCCTTCTTTGCGCAAGATATACTCGCCTTCGTAGCGGACACCCTTGCCTTTGTAAGGCTCCGGACCGCGCCAGCCGCGTGCATTTGCAGCGAACTGACCGACGACTTGTTTATCTGCGCCAGAAATGGCGACGAGGGTCGGCTTTTCAGCGACGACGTTAAGACCCTCAGGGATCTCCATTTCTACGTCGTGTGAGAAGCCAAGCTGCAGAACAAGTTTTTTGCCCTGAACCTGTGCACGGTAACCAACACCGGTGATTTCCAGCTTCTTGGTGAAACCTTCCGAGACCCCGGTAACGAGGTTCGCGATGTTGGCACGGGTGGTACCCCAAAGGGCACGCGCGCGCTTGCTATCGTTTTTCGGTTTCACCCAGATCTGGTTATCTTCCTGGGTGACGGAAATGTCAGCACTGTTCAGCGGAAGGTTAAGCTCACCGAGCTTGCCTTTTGCACTGATCTGCTGTTCGGTCAAGTTGATGGTAACGCCGTTAGGCACGACCACCGGATTTTTTCCTACTCGCGACATCGTTGGCCCTCCTTAGAATACCTTGCAGAGGATTTCGCCGCCGACATTCTGCTCGCGAGCCTCCTGATCCGAAAGAACTCCTCGTGGAGTGGACAGGACTGCGATGCCCAGACCGTTATATACCTTCGGAAGATCTTTGATCTTCGAGTATACACGACGACCCGGGGTCGAGACGCGGTCGATCTGCTTAATCACTGCATCGCCTTCAAAGTATTTGAGTTCGATGGTGATTTCGCTGACGCCCTTGCGAATTTCATTAATGTTGTAACCGCGGATATAACCTTCGCGCTGGAGAACATCCAGCACACCGGTACGCAGTTTCGAAGCCGGCGAAACGACGCTGGATTTACCAACGCGCTGGCCGTTGCGGATACGCGTGAGCATATCACCGACTGGATCAGTCATCGACATGTGATGTCCTCCTTACCAGCTCGACTTCACCATGCCCGGAATCTGACCACGCGAAGCAAGTTCACGAAGGGCGATACGGGACAGGCGGAATTTGCGATAGACACCACGCGGACGACCGGATACCTGGCAGCGAATACGCTGACGGATACGGGCCGAGTTACGCGGCAGCTGGGCGAGTTTCATCACAGCAACGATACGATCCTCAGGGGTCGTCTCGCGATTTGCGATAACCGCTTTAAGGGCGGCACGCTTGGCAGCATATTTCTTTGCCAGGCGTTCACGTTTGAGTTCACGCTCTACAGCGCTTTTCTTGGCCATGGGCCAACCTCCGTTAGTTTCCGAACGGAAGATCAAAACCCTTAAGAAGGGCAAGAGCTTCATCGTCGGACTTAGCCGTGGTACAAATGATGATATCCATCCCGCGAACAGAGTCGACTTTGTCGTACTCTACCTCAGGAAAGACGAACTGTTCTTTCAAGCCCATGGCGAAGTTGCCACGACCATCGAAAGATTTTTTGTTCAGGCCGCGGAAGTCACGTACGCGCGGAAGCGCGATGGAGACCAGGCGGTCCAGGAACTCAAACATACGGTCGCGACGCAGGGTCACTTTACAACCGATGTTCATACCTTCACGCAGCTTGAAAGCCGCAACCGACTTTTTCGCTTTGGTGAAGACAGGCTTCTGACCGGTGATGGCAGCGAGATCCGCAGCAGCACCTTCCAGCTTCTTACGATCCTGGGTGGCGTCACCGACACCCATGTTGATCACGATTTTTTCGAGGCGCGGAATCTCCATGGTGTTCTCGTAGGAGAACTCCTTCTGGAGTGCGTCACGCACCACTTCTTTGTAATGTTCGCGCAGGCGCGTCATTTTTCCGTCCCTCAGTTGTCGATGACTTCGCCGCTGAGCTTCGCTACGCGAACCTTGCGACCATCATCGAGGGTCTTGAAACCGACGCGGGTCGGCTTGTTTTCTTTCGGGTCAACAATCGCGACGTTGGAAACAGCAATCTTTGCTTCCTTTTCGACGATGCCACCAGCATCAGCACCGGTCGGGCGCTGGTGACGTTTCACCAGGTTAATGCCCGAAACCAGAACTTTGTTCTCGGTCGGGAAAGCGGCGAGAACTTCGCCGGTTTTCCCTTTGTCTTTACCCGTCAGAACAACGACGCGATCGCCCTTTTTAATCTTGGCAGCCATTACAGCACCTCCGGAGCGAGCGAAATGATCTTCATGTAACCTTTCGAACGAAGTTCACGGGTTACCGGGCCAAAAATACGCGTGCCGATCGGCTCGCCGTTCGCATTAATGAGAACGGCAGCGTTACGGTCAAAGCGGATCGCCGAGCCATCGGCACGACGAATTTCCTTTGCGGTGCGAACGATGACAGCTTTGTGAACTGCACCCTTCTTTACGCGACCGCGCGGAATGGCTTCCTTGACGGAAACCACGATAACATCACCAACGTGAGCGGTTTTGCGCTTCGAGCCGCCCAGCACCTTGATGCACTGGACGCGGCGAGCGCCGCTGTTGTCGGCGACGTCCAGATTGGACTGCATCTGGATCATGGGTTTACCCCTTGACTATGATTGGGCTGAGGACTCACTCCTCGACCACTACTTCCCAAGACTTCAACTTCGAGATCGGTTTGCATTCGCGAATGCGAACAACGTCACCCGTTTTGAAGCGGTTCTCTTCATCGTGCGCGTGGAATTTCTTCGACTTACGCACGTACTTTTTATACAGCGGGTGCATGACCTGGCGCTCCACTCGGACCACCACGGTCTTGTCGTTTTTGGTCGAAACGACTGTCCCCTGCAATACACGCCTCGGCATGTGTGTTTACTCCTCTGCGTGTCCAGTTAGGCCGCGGTAGCACCCTTCTCGTTACCGAGAAGGGTTTTAATGCGGGCAATATCACGACGGACCTGGCGGACCCGCGCAGTGTTCTCGAACTGCCCGGAAGCCTGCTGGAATCGCATGTTGAACGATTCTTTACGCAGGTCCAGAAGCAGCTGCTTCAGTTCGTCAGCGCTTTTCGCGCGGAGATCAGCAATTTTCATCACTAATTACTCCCCTTCACCAAGACGGGTGACAAACTTGGTCTTGATCGGCAGTTTTGCCGACGCCAGCTCGAAAGCACGGCGTGCAAGATCCAACGGAACACCGTCGAGTTCAAACATGATCCGACCCGGTTTAACGCGTGCCGCCCAATATTCAGGCGAGCCTTTACCTTTACCCTGACGGACTTCGGCAGGCTTCTGCGAGACCGGGAGATCCGGGAAAACGCGAATCCACACACGACCTTGACGGCGGATGTGGCGGGTGATCGCACGGCGAGCCGCTTCGATCTGACGCGCCGTTATACGCTCAGGCTCCATGGCTTTCAAGCCATAAGCGCCGAAATTAAGGTCCGTGCCACCCTTGGCCTCACCTTTAAGGCGGCCTTTGTGGGCTTTACGGAACTTTGTACGTTTCGGAGAAAGCATATCTGGATCTCCTTACTTACGGCCTGAACCGGTCGACTCGAGCGCTTTACGCTCGGAAGCCAACGGATCGTGAGCCATGATTTCGCCCTTGAAGATCCAGACCTTCAGACCGCAAACACCATAGGTGGTGTGTGCTTCCGAAGTGCCATAATCAACGTCCGCACGCAGAGTGTGCAGCGGAACGCGACCTTCACGGTACCATTCGGTACGAGCGATTTCAGCACCACCAAGACGACCAGCAGCATTGATACGAATGCCACCGGCACCGAGACGCATTGCGTTCTGAACCGAGCGCTTCATAGCGCGACGGAACGAAACACGGCGCTCAAGCTGCTGGGCGATGTTGTCAGCGACCAGCTTGGCATCAAGTTCCGGCTTGCGGATCTCGATGATGTTAACCTGCACTTCGGCATTCGCCAGTTTCTGCAGATCGTTCTTGAGCTTCTCGATGTCCTGGCCTTTCTTCCCGATCACAACGCCCGGACGAGCGGTGTGGATCGAGATGCGGGCTTTCTTCGCCGGACGTTCGATAATCACCTTCGAAACACCCGCCTGTTTCAGACGGTTGAAGATGAAATTGCGGATCGCGAGATCTTCGTGAAGAAGACCAGCGAAATCGGACTTGTTGGCGTACCAGCGGGAATCCCAGGTACGGTTAATGCCAACGCGCAGACCGATCGGATTGATTTTCTGACCCATTACTCGGCCTCCTCACGTTCGCAAACTACGATGCGCATGTTGGAGAACGGCTTCAGAAGTTTACCAACACGACCGCGTGCACGGGCGCGCCAGCGCTTCATTACGAAGGCCTTACCAACAGATGCCTCTTTAACGTAGAGACGGTCGACATCGAGCTGATGGTTGTTTTCGGCATTAGCAATTGCCGATTCCAGCAGCTTTTTGACGTCCTGCGAAATGCGTTTATTGGAGAAGGTCAGCTCTGCCAAAGCAGCTTCTGCCTTCATTCCACGAATCGACTCGGCGACGAGGTTGAGCTTACGCGGGGAAATGCGTACTGCCCGGAGCGAAGCCGCAGCCTCGTTATCCGCCAGCCGACGGATGTCAGCTTTCTTACCCATCGTTACTTCCTCTTCGCCTTTTTGTCGGCCGCGTGACCATAGTAGGTACGGGTCGGCGAGAATTCACCGAACTTGTGACCAATCATGTCTTCGGTCACCAGCACCGGCAGGAATTTCTGGCCATTGTAAACCCCAAAGGTGAGGCCTACGAATTGCGGCAAAATCGTCGAGCGCCGCGACCAGGTCTTAATTACCTCATTCCGGCCTGAGGCACGGACAGTATCGGCTTTCTTAAGAAGGTATCCGTCAACAAACGGACCCTTCCAAACGGAACGCGCCATAGTCTAGCCTCCTCCGTTAGCTCTTGTGACGACGGCGCATGATGAGCGCGTCGGTCTTTTTGTTCGAGCGGGTACGTTTGCCCTTGGTAGGCTTGCCCCACGGCGTAACCGGATGACGACCACCCGATGTACGACCTTCACCACCACCATGCGGGTGATCGATCGGGTTCATGGCAACGCCACGAACCGAAGGACGCTTGCCAAGCCAGCGATTACGGCCGGCTTTACCAAGGTTTGCGTTCTGATGGTCCGGGTTGGACACGGCACCGATGGTAGCCATGCATTCACCACGAACCAAACGTACCTCACCGGAGGACAGCTTAAGCTGGGCGTAACCTTGGTCCTTACCAACAAGCTGTACATACGAGCCTGCTGAACGTGCGACCTGGCCACCTTTACCGGCTTTCAGTTCGACGTTATGGACAATGGTACCGACCGGAATGTTCTTCAGCGGTGCGGCGTTACCCGGCTTAATGTCTACGCGGTCAGCGGCAACAACGTTGTCGCCAACAGCAAGACGCTGCGGTGCGAGGATGTAGGCCAATTCGTCGTCAGAATAACGAACCAGTGCGATAAACGCGGTACGGTTCGGATCATATTCCAAACGCTCGACGGTACCGACGACATCAAACTTGGTACGTTTGAAGTCAATCATACGGTAACGACGTTTGTGACCACCACCAATACGGCGGGCGGTGATACGACCAGTGTTGTTACGGCCACCTTTCTTGCGAAGACCTTCGGTCAACGCTTTGATCGGCTTGCCCTTGTGGAGATCGGAACGATCCACGAGAACCAGCTGACGGCGACCAGGAGAGGTTGGTTTAAACTTCTTCAAAGCCATTGTCTTAGATTCCCGTAGTCACATCGATGGACTGGCCCTCTTCGAGGGTAACCATCGCTTTCTTGAAATCACTCCGACGACCGGAAATACCGCGAAAACGCTTGGTTTTTCCTTTTACCACAGAGGTATTGACCGTCTTGACCTTCACCCCGAACAGACCTTCCACAGCAGCCTTGATCTCCGGCTTGGTGGCGTCGATCGCGACTTTGAACGCAACAGCGTTGTGTTCAGAAATCAACGTCGACTTTTCAGTGATATGCGGGGCGCGGATGACTTCGTACATCCGCTCTTTGCTGATGATCGTCATTTGAGACGTGCCTCCAACGCTTCGACCGCACCCTTGGTCAGCACCAGGGTGTCACGGCGCAGGATGTCATAGACGTTAGCACCAATCTGCGGAAGCACATCAACCTGCGGGATGTTGCGCGCTGCGCGTGCAAAACCCTCATTGACCTGCGCACCGTCGATGATCAGTGCAGACTTCCAGCCGAGCTTATTGAAAACTGCGACCAGATTCTTGGTTTTGGCGTCCGAGAATTCCGCATTATCAAGAACGATAAGCTTACCGT
Source organism: Thalassospira sp. UBA848 (assembly GCF_002295455.1). Taxonomy (NCBI): domain Bacteria; kingdom Pseudomonadati; phylum Pseudomonadota; class Alphaproteobacteria; order Rhodospirillales; family Thalassospiraceae; genus Thalassospira; species Thalassospira sp. UBA848. The sequence continues at coordinate 8,691 of NZ_DBGS01000049.1, forward strand.
CTTTTGCCTTGGCCGACAGAGCGGTTTTCAGCGCGAGTTTACGGAACTTCTTGGTCAGATCGTGTGCGTGGTCGCGAACGCGCGGACCGTGCACGGTACCACCACCACGGAACTGTGCGGCTTTACGGGAACCGTGACGTGCACCGCCACTACCCTTCTGACGCACGAATTTTTTCGTGGTTGCGGAAACTTCCGACTTTTCCTTTACCTTGTGGGTACCGGCACGGCGTTTTGCCAGCTGCCAGTTCACCATACGGTGCAGGACGTCGCGACGTACTTCCAGGCCAAAGATGTCTTCTGCAAGATCAATCTTACCGGACTTGGAAGCGTCAAGTTTGAGAATGTCGAGCTTCATGATGCTTATTCCTTATCCTCGGCGACAGCTTCTTCAGCAGCCGGGGCAGCACCCTTGAGCGCAGCCGGGAACGGAAGACCTTCCGGTGCAGCACGCTTCACAGAGTCCTTAACAAGGACGTAGGCACCCTTGTGACCAGGGACTGCACCGTGGATCAGGATCAGACCTTTGTCGGCATCCGAAGACACGACTTTAAGGGACTGAACAGTCACACGTGCGGCACCAAGGTGACCAGCCATCTTCTTACCTTTGAAGACGCGGCCCGGGTCCTGGCACTGACCAGTGGAACCATGCGAACGGTGCGAAATCGACACACCGTGCGACGCACGCAGACCACCGAAGTTATGACGCTTCATCGCACCGGCAAAACCTTTACCGATGGACGTGCCGATTACGTCAACGTACTGGCCTTCAACGAAGTGGGTTGCAGCAAGTTCTGCACCAACTTCAATCAGGCCGTCTTCGCTAACGCGGAATTCAGCAAGTTTGGCTTTCGGCTCAACCTTGGCTTTGGCGAAGTGGCCACGCATCGGCTTGGATACGTTTTTCACTTTCGCTTTGCCATAACCAAGCTGAACAGCGACGTAGCCGTCGGTGTCGTTGGTACGGTTGGCGACGACCTGAAGATCTTCGACCTTCAGAACGGTTACAGGAAGGTGGGAACCGTCATCGTTAAAGATACGGGTCATACCGACCTTCTGGGTAATAAGTCCACTACGCATTGCGGCTTACTCCCGATTAAAGTTTGATCTCGACATCGACACCGGACGCAAGGTCGAGCTTCATAAGAGCATCGACGGTTTGCGGGGTCGGGTCGACAATGTCGAGAAGACGCTTGTGCGTACGGATTTCGAGCTGTTCGCGTGATTTTTTGTTCACGTGCGGAGACCGCAGAACAGTGTACTTTTCAATGCGGGTCGGCAGCGGAATCGGGCCGCGGACCTCTGCGCCAGTGCGCTTCGCCGTATTGACGATCTCACGCGTGGACTGATCCAGCACGCGATGGTCAAACGCCTTGAGGCGAATGCGAATGTTCTGACTATCCATGTAATTATGTACCGGAGCCCTCAAAAGGACACCGGCCCCTCAACTGGAGTTGACGATTGCCGCAAAAGTGTTGCGGGCGGCTTAAATAGCCGCCCGCTTCACAAAGATCAAGAGAAAAATTATTCGATGATCTTGGCAACAACGCCCGCGCCGACGGTA
>NZ_DBGS01000133.1:0-24312 GCF_002295455.1 Thalassospira sp. UBA848
AAGCCCGGGTGATGTTCAGGACCTGTATGCACAGGAATTCAAGCGCCTGGTCGAGGAAAAGACCGATGGCGACGTTAACGTGACCATCTACACCTATGGCCAGCTGGGCACCGAGAACGACATTACCGAGCTGACCGCAGCCGGTGCTGTCCAGTTCTCCAACGCGTCCCCTGGTCACCTTGGTACCTTTGTCCCGGAAATCCAGGTCTTTGGTGTTCCCTACCTGCTGTCGCAGGATAACGAGGTGAACAAGAAGGTCCTGTCATCCAGCCCGACCATTTACGAAGGCCTGTCCAAGGACTTCGAGTCCAAGGGCTTGAAGCTTTACACCATGTACCCGGAAGGCGAGATGGTCTGGACCACCAAGAAACCGGTCGAAGAGCCGGCTGATTTCGATGGTGTCAAGTTCCGCGTGATGACCTCGCCGATCCTGATCGAAACCTATAAGTCGTTTGGTTCCGATCCGGTTGCCCTTCCGTGGGGTGAAGTTTATTCCGGTCTTCAGACCAGCGTGATTGACGCGCAGGTTAACCCGATCTTCTTCGTTGAAAGCGCGAAATTCTACGAAGTGACCGACTATCTGATCTATGCCGGTCAGCAGCAGTACACCACCACAGTGGTATCCAATGCGGCGTTCTATGAAGGTCTGTCCGATGAACGCAAAGAGATGCTGGCTGAAGTGAAGGCCGAACTGGACGACTTCATCTATGACGCCCAGAAAAAGGCAAATGACGAGGCACTGGCCCGCATCAAGGAAGCCAAGCCGGAAATCGAAGTCATCCGCCTGAATGAAGAACAGCGCGAAGTCTTCAAGGAAGCTTCCAAAGGCATTGGCGCAAGCCTTGTCGAGGAAGTCGGTGGCGATACCGAAGAAGTTCTGAATTCGCTGCGTGAAGAGTTCGGCACTGAAATGTAATCAGTATTTCCCGACGTAACGGGATTTCACAAAACCCCCGCATGCGATGCTTGCGGGGGTTTTTGTTTGTTCGGAAATTAGGTGTCTCTGCATCCCGGTGATGCTCACAACATCAAGCCTCCCGCGTCTGATGCGTGCCCTGTCCGAGGATCGGACTGAGGTGATGAAACTGACGTGAAAGGATTTGGCTGTGAATATGTTCAACCTGCTTTTGGGTGTTCGCGACGTTCTCTTCCCGGCGATTATGTTTGGGTTGATGTTGCTTGGCTCGGTTGTGACCTCGCCAAAGGCTGAAGTTCGCAATCCCAATGGTGTACCGATATCTGAAACCGAACTGGCCGAGAAATCGCCGGACGCGGCAGCGGTTACCGTACAAGATGCGCTGAGCAATTCTGACAATGACGACATCGTTGCTGGGGTCAGCAACCCGGATTCTGCGCCGTATTTGAACCTGTCTGGTTCTGACAGCGCAGGTTCGATCTGGTGGCCGGCCAAAGGTGGTGGAAATGCCGAAATCAAACTTCAAATCCGCAATGCATCGGGCAGCGTGACGGGCAATTGTACGGTCTCGTCGAAAAAAGGCACCGGTGGCAAGTTTGAGACCACCTGCTGACCGGTGGGCCTTTTGCGTGCTCACATAAAAACAGGGGCCGGTCATGGGCCCGGCCCCTGCTGTAATCCGCCACGCCGGGAAGAAGGTTTGACGTGGCGGAAATTAGTGATGGTTAACCGGCTTATTTGCCAGCAGCAACTTCGTCAGCAACCGCATCAACAGCCTGCTTGGCGATGTCGATGACTTTGTCGACTTCGGCTTTGGTGATGCAAAGCGGCGGTGCAAAGCCAAGGATGTCCCCGTGCGGCATGGCACGTGCGATCATGCCACGTTCAAGGCAGGCAGCCGAAACGCGCGGACCGATTTTCGCATTCGGATCGAAGCGTTCCTTCTTGGTTTTGTCTGCGACAAACTCGAGCGCGGCCATCAGACCAACGCCACGGGCTTCGCCAACCAGCGGGTGGTTGTCAAAGGTTTCATGCATGCGCTGCTGGAAGTAGCCACCGGTTTCCGCCGAGTTGCCCGTCAGGTTTTCACCATCGACGATATCCAGGTTCGCGTTGGCCGCAGCCGCGCAGACCGGATGGGCGGAATAGGTCCAGCCATGGCCGATCGGACCCATCTGATCGGAACCCTGTTCAAGAACTTTCCAGACGCGTTCACCAATGATCACACCCGACAGCGGCAGGTAGCCCGATGAGACGCCCTTGGCAATCGTGATCAGGTCCGGCTTGATGCCATAGTGCAAGGAGCCGAAATAGGAGCCGGTACGGCCAAAGGCGGTCACGACTTCGTCGGCAACCAGCAGAACATCATACTTGTTCAGAACAGCCTGGATGGCTTCCCAATAGCCTTCCGGCGGGGTGATGATGCCGCCCGTGCCCATGACCGGCTCGCCGATGAAGGCCGCAACGGTTTCCGGACCTTCGCGCAGGATCATTTTTTCCAGATCATCGGCACAACGTTTGGCAAATTCTGCTTCGGTTTCGCCAGCCTCTGCATTCCAGTAATGGTGCGGGCAGGTGGTGTGCAGAATGGGCGCACGCGGAAGATCAAATGCATTGTGGAAGGCAGCAAGGCCGGTCAGGCTGCCGGTCATGATGCCCGAGCCATGATAGCCACGCCAACGCGAGATGATTTTCTTCTTTTGCGGCAGGCCGCGGATGTTGTTGTAGTACCAGATCAGCTTGATGTTGGTTTCGTTCGCATCCGAACCGGACATGCCGTAATAGACGCGCTGCATGCCTTCGGGCGCGCTTTTGATAATACGGTCCGACAGACGGATGACCGGCTCGTTCCCGTGTCCGACATAGGTGTGGTAATAGGCCAGTTCCTTTGCCTGCGCATAGATCGCATCGGCAATTTCGGTGCGGCCGTAACCAACGTTTACACAATACAGACCGGCGAACGCATCAAGGCTTTCGCGGCCTTCGGTGTCGTGGATATAGATGCCCTTGCCGCCATTGATGATGCGGTTGGGGGTTTCACCCGCTGCGTGCTGACGCATGTGGGTCGAGGGGTGCATGAAATGCGCCCGATCCATTTCCTGCAGATCAGCAGTGGTGTTTTTGATGACATTCATTTTACTTCTCCCATGTGAATGCGTTGATGCCCGTGCGCGCGTTACGATTTGTAGGCAGCGCAGACGTATTTCAGTTCGGTAAATTCTTCGAGGCCATGGCGCGAACCTTCGCGACCGAGGCCGGATTGCTTGACGCCGCCAAACGGAACCGGCGCGCCGGTGATCTTCACGCAGTTCAGCGCAACCATGCCGTATTCAAGTGCGTTCGAAACGCGTGCAGCGCGGTCGTGGTCACTGGTCATCAGATAGGCGGCAAGGCCATATTCGCTGTCATTGGCCTTGGCGATGACTTCTTCTTCGGTTTCAAACGCCATGACCGGAGCAACCGGGCCGAATGTTTCTTCGCGATAGATTTTCATCTCGTCGGTGACATCGGCAAGCAGTGTCGGGGCATAGAAAAGCCCGCCCATCTTCTTGCCACCTGTCAGGACGCGTGCGCCTTTGATGCGGGCGTCTGTGACGTGGTCTTCGCATTTGGCAACGGCGCGGTCATGCATCAGCGGACCGATTTCGACATATTCCTCGATGCCGTTACCGACCCGCAATTCTGCGATGGCCTTGGCATACTTATCAAGGAAGTCGTCATAGATGCCTTGCTGAACGAAGATACGGTTGGCCGCCAGGCAATCCTGACCACTGGTGGCGAATTTGGCATTCACCGCATGGGCAACGGCCTCGTCGAGATCGACGTCATCAAAGACGATGAACGGCGCATGACCACCCAGTTCCATCGACATTTTCTTGACTGTCTGTGCGCCCTGAGACAGCAGGAGACGGCCAACCTCGGTCGAGCCGGTAAAGGACAGCGCGCGAACATCGTGATGGCCGCAAAGCTCGCCCACGACCGGGTTCGGGTCACCGGTTACGATGTTAAACACGCCGGCCGGGATGCCAGCACGTTCGGCCAGTTCAGCCAGTGCGGTGGCCGAGAACGGTGTTTCGGTTGCCGGACGTACGATCATGGTGCAACCGGCTGCCAGGGCCGCGGCGGCCTTGCGCGTGATCATCGCGCAGGGGAAGTTCCACGGCGTGACTGCGGCGGTAACACCAATCGGTTCGCGTTTGATCGACATGTTGCGACCAGGCAGGTGGGATGTGACGTTTTCGACATTCACCCGTTTGGCTTCTTCGGCATAAAATTCGACAAAGCTCGCAGCGTAATCGATCTCGCCGCGTGCCTCGTTGATTGGCTTGCCCTGCTCAAGGGTCATCAGAAGGGCCAGATCTTCCTTGTTTTCAATCAGAAGATCATGCCAGCGCCGCAATGCAGAAGAACGTTCCTGTGGCAGAAGGGCTGCCCAGGCCGGGAAGGCTTCCTTGGCGCTTGCAATAGCCTTGCGGGTTTCCAAAACGCCCATGTTCGGAACCGTGCCGATGAAGCTGCCATCGAACGGGTTGGTGACTTCGATCACCTGAAGATTATCAGCCGAACACCAGCGGCCATCAATGTAGGCATGTTCGCGCAGCAAACGCAGATCGGAAAGCTGGCTGAGCGATACGCAGCGTTGTTCCTTTGATTGTGCCGTCATGGTTGGCCTCCTTCCGTTGGGGCGACTGTGGCTTGGCGCGGTTTGCGCGAAGCGTGTCATTGAACTGAAAGGAAGGTATCAACAGGCGGTCAGAGGAGGTGACCGAACTCCATGCCATTTAATGCGTTTTTTTTGGCACGAGGTGGCAAAATCGGAATGTTTTTTCTGCCAGAGGTCAAAAAGCGCAGAAAATCAATCTTCTGAGCGATCTATATATTTCCGCATTTCGCGCTTCTGGCGACGTTTTTCGATGACGGTGCGGATGATGATGACTGTGAAAAACAAGACCACCACACTGGTCGTCATCGGGAAGGCGACCGGGATGCCGATGACAAAGACAATCGCGCCCACGACACTTCCGCCGACAAGGGCGATGAAGCCACCCAGAATGACAATGGCAAGCAGTCCGGCAAGCAGGATAGAGGCGATCTTGTTCATGGGACGCAATTCATAAAAGTCGGTTCAAACAAGGCAGGAATGACAGGTCACGTTGCCCCGTCATTCCTTGTTGTTGCTGTTGTTGTTGCGGTTGGTCAGCTGTTTGGTGGTTTGATCAAGGCGTTCGGCCAGCACGCGGATCAACTGGTTGGAGACAGCCTGGTCCTGTCGGACGAGGCCAAGGAATTCGGCCTTGTCGAGTTTGAGAACCGTCATGTCCTCGACCGCACGGATCGTGGCAGAGCGCGGCGCGTCAACCAACAGGGCGATTTCACCAATGACTTCCTTGGGATGGACATCACGCAGTTTCAGGGTCTGGTGTTCATCGGTGGTCAACCAGATCTCACCACGCCCGGAAATGACGATAAAGGCTGCATCGCCCGGATCCCCCTGTTTGACGAGAACCTCGCCATGTTTGAAGGTCAGGCGCGGACTGGTAAAGGCCAGCAGCTTGACGACGCTGGGGTCGAGACCGGCAAAGAGCGGTATGGTGCGCAGCAACCTGACTTCCTGATCGATGTCGCCACTTGCCAGTGCCGCGGCATCGTCTTCGGCGTCTTCGGTGGTTGTTTCGGTGGCGTCCGCAATGTTTCGGCGTTTGACCAGTTTGCCGTTCGACATGTGCAGCAATGTGTCGAACTTTTCACCGGCGTGATCGTCATCATCAACCCAGATCAGACTGGTATGGTCGGTTTCGCCGGTAAGGTAGTTGATGATGCTTTCGCGGGTTTCGCGATCCAGGGCAGAAAGGCCTTCGTCGACGACCAGAAGATCCGGGTTCTTGATCAAGGCCCGGACAAGGGCGATTTTCTGACGCAATGTCTGGGACATGCGGCTGCCACCAACCCCGACCTGACTTTCAAGGCCGAGCGCAACCAGGCCTTCGTAAAGACCGCCTTCGTGGGCGATTTCAAACAGGACTTCGCCAACACGTTCTTCGGAATTTGCACGGCCATAGGCGAAGCGACCAAACAGCAAGTTATCAAGGATCGGTGCGGCTGATGCGTAGCCATCCGCCTCGAAGAAGTCGATATAGCCAGCCAGTTCGTCAGGCAGGTTGGCGCGGACTTTGGGCCGGGCCTGCAGGACAAGTTCACGGAAACCATCATCAATCACGCGCAGGCGGTGGCGGGCCGGGGTCAGATGCATGGCAACATCAAGAAGATGCAGCTGGTCTTCCTTGCGCATGTCATCAACAGCCACCCCATCGGTCCGGCGCAGGATGTTTTTGACTTCGGGAATTTCATCGGCCGAGACAAAGCTGTAACGGTCAAAGAACTCATGGCCGGGGGGCAGGCCGGTAAACAGTTCGATCATCAGATCAAGGGTTTCACGCCCCATCTTGACCATTTTGTCGTAAAGGCCGTTTTCGCGCAGGCTTTTCTGGATATAGGGATGCGACAGGAAGTCAAAGCGCTTGAACTCGGTGCGCGATGGCGTCCCGAACATGATGTTCACGCCAACGGGCGCGTTGTCATTGTACTTTTCAAAGTCATAGGGTTCGACAAGGTCGGACAATTGCCGTTCGGCCAAAATTTCCTTGAGCCGTGGCCGAACTGCCAGAACCGATTCGACCAGTTGCGGGCGTTCTTCCGGGGTGATCCGGCGGGAAAGACCGATGCGGTAGATGTCACGATCAAGACCGACAACCTCCAGCAGGCGCATCAGTTCCTTTTGCAGTTCGTCACGCGATGCAAAGCCCGGCCCAACATAATCAATCCACTCGGCAGACGGATCATAGGGGATGTTGCCCGACATCTTGATCTCGTCATACATCTCGCGGGTCAGTTTCCACGGCAGTTCGGCGGGATCGGAAAGTTCGATCACATCAACAAACTTGGGATCGGGGACGGATTTTTTCACATCAGGCGTCGCGTTGGTTGTGGCGACGGCATTTTCCTTTTTGGCATCTTTTGGGGCAGGGTTGTCGTTATCCTGTTGCAGCAGGACCGGACGATGTTTCAGGCCATAGAAAAGGTTGTCTGAAATGGTGCCATTAAACAGATAGGCATCCGCCCCGACATAGGCCAGCCGTTGTCCAACGATTGCCGCAGGCAGTTTTGTGGCATCGACATCGGCAAACTGGATGCGTCCGCCGCTGGGATCAAGGATACGCGCCAGAAGTCTTGCGAGTTGCGATTTGCCGCTGTCTGACGAGCCGATCAAAAGCGCCTTGCCCGGAAGCGGCATGTTAAAGGACACATTTTCAACCACCCGCGTTCCGTCATCATCGGTCCAGGACAGTGCGCTGACATCCAGCGGGCCGCCAAGCGGTTCGGATGTTTGGGCGTCAAGCTGATGTTCGGGACCCAAATCGTTGAGTTCGAACTGTTCGTGAAGCTGTTCGTATTTGATCCGTGCGTCGGCAAGGCGCTGGTAGTAAGCCAGAAGTTCCTTCCACGGCGCAGACATGTCCTTGTAGGCGGCAAGAGCTGCGACCAGTGCACCAAAGCTCAGATCACCGGTAATAACCAGATAGCCGCCGATGGAGTAGAAGAAGAACGGCGTGATCTGGGCGATGAAGTTGTTGAGGAACTTGATGAAGAACTTTCGGTAATAGATTTCCTTGCGGATCTCAAAAATTCGACCCAGACGCTGGGTGAAATGGGTGAGTTCAAAACCCTGTGTTTCGTTGGCGCGGATATCGGTCGCGCCGCCAACGGTCTCGCCGATATGTTCGGACATGCGGCGCACGTTCTGCACGCGCTGTTTGCCCAGCAGATTGACGCGTTTTTGCAGTTTCGGGATCAGGTAGCCCTGCAGCGGATAGAACGCGACTGCCGCCAACCCCATTAACGGGTCCTGAATAAAGATAAAGGCAGAAATCGTGATCAGGATGCCGCCCTGATAAAGCGGCAGAGAAATCGCCTCGCCAAAGAAACCGCCAAGCGGTTCGGCTTCGGCGGTGATCATGGAAACTATTTCGCCCTGACTGGTTTTGCGGAAATGCGGTACCGGAAACCGCAAGACACGATCAAACAACAGATAGCGCAGGCGCCGTAACAGCCGTTCGGCCATTACCCCGCGATAGACGTTGATGAAATACTTGAACCCGCCATTGACGAAGACAAGGGCCAGAAAAACCCCTGAAAGGGCGAACAGGTATTCGATCTGGGTCAGGTCAACGCCCATAAGGTGATAAGGCGCACCGGCACCGCCGATGGCTTCGTTGACAATCTGTTTGGGCAGATCGAGCGAGTAATACAGGAACGGGAAAGAGGCCAGCGTGATCACTGTCAGAATGATCTGCTGGAGGCGGCTATGACGCCATATATAGGCAAAAACCGATTTTGGCATTCGCACGTCCCGTTTTGTGAATCTGGAACATTTTTGTTCCGTTTGCTCGATTTATTGTTTGGGCAGGGGCAGGACCCCATCGTGTGCAGATTATGCGCCAGATGTCAGATCAACCAAGATCAAAACTTTGTTCCGGGTCAATGAATCCGCAAAAACCATCTGCCACCGCGTCAGGCTTGTCATACGCCTGATAGTGATACAGCCACATCTTTGCCTTCACGTCATCGGGCAGGGTTATCAGCTCGTCGTAATGGGCATGTACACCCGAATGGCGGGGGCCCAATTCACAATCCTGGAAGATGATATCGGCCTTTTTGTAAAACGCCATATGATCCTTGGGATTGAAAATCGCATCTGTCGTCAGGAAGAAAGACTTTTCTGTCCCTGTTCCGAACAGGGCAAAGGAATACATCGTGTTTTCGGGTGTTACGACATGCGGGGTGGGAATGACATCAAAATGCATGCCTTTCCAGTCAAAACCGTCTTTGGGCGTCAAAGGAACGACATCGAAATAGGAGGACAGTTTGCTGTTGCCATGGTCGCTGGTTTCCAGCCCGCCGCGCAGCGAATGTTCCCAAAGCGGATCAAGCAATTCCCTGGCTGCAAACAGTTGTGTTCGGTGACCGTCAAAGACGAAGTAATTGGCAAGGGCCATCCATTCCAGACCCCCGATATGATCGGAATGCAGATGGCTGATATAGACGCCATCAAAATCGTTTGGCATGAAACCAAGATTGCGCAGCGAATGGCGTGCATCTGAACCACAGTCAATCAACAGGCGCTGCGGCCGGTCTTCGCCAGACGGGGTCGTTTCCAGAACCATGTTGCTCTGAAAATTGTCGGCGGCCATACAAAAGGCCGAGCCTGTCCCCGCAAACGTAAGTTTCATTCCCCGATCTCCCGATATTTTGTCGAAAGATTAGACGAGGTTCGGGGCGTTTAACCACCCCCTTTTGCAAGGAAAGTTCCGATTTTTACCGGATGGCCCGTCCTGACCGTGTATTCAGGGCGTCTCGGACGACTGTTTTTCGTCTGACGAAGCATTTTGAATTTCGCGATTCTCGGCGCTGGTCAGTTTGCTCATTTCTGCGCGAAGAGTGCGGAGTTCGGTCATAATTTCCTGGTGATCCAGCTGGATTACATCGCGTGTCTGGGTTTCCTCGACATCGACATGCGTCGACATCGCATCAACCACAATTGCGATAAACAGGTTCAGTACCGCAAAGGTCGTTATCAGGATAAACGGCACGAAGAAAAGCCACGCTAGCGGATAAGACTCCATCACCGGCCGGACAATGCCCATCGACCAGCTTTCCAGCGTCATGATCTGGAACAGCGAATAAAGTGATTCGCCAATAGTGCCAAACCAGTCGGGGAAGCCTTCGCCGAACAGTTTGGTCGCCATCACGGCCGAGACGTAAAACACCAGTGACAGCAATGTCAGAACTGAAATCATCCCGGGGATGGCACGCATCAATGCCTCGACCACCTTGCGCATCGAGGGGACGGTGGAAATCAGGCGGAAGGCACGCAGGATACGCAGCGCACGCAGGACCGATACCCCCTGGCCCGCTGGCATCAGGGTGATGGCAACAATCGTGAAATCAAAGATGTTCCAGGCGCGTTTGAAAAATGCCAGCCGATAGACGGCAAGTTTCATCAGGAGCTCGATCACGAAGATCGCGACCGCCAGTTGGTCAAGGACGTGCAAGGTCGAGCCCATCGCGTTCATCACAGTCGGGGATGTTTCAAGCCCGAGTATGATGGCATTGATCGCGATGACGGCGGTGATGAAATTTTGAAAGCGACTGGATTCAACAATCCGGCGAAGAAAGTTCATGGTGCCTCCCGACAAGGTCGGAAAAGGGCGCTTCATTGTGCCGGATATAGCCGACGGAAAGACTGCGCCGGAAAATAACAACAGGGCGCAGATTCATTGACAATCATCTGCGCCCTGAATGGAAAATCAGTTCAGGCCCTTGCGGCCCATTTCAAGGAACTTGTCGCGACGGCGCGCCTTCAGCACGCCACCTTCGACGTCATCCATGCCTTCAAGCGCCTTGATGATCGCATTGCCAACCCGTTTGCAGGCTTCCTTGGCATCGCGCTGTGCGCCGCCAAGTGGCTCGGGCACGATTTCGTCAATGACGCCAAGCTGCAAAAGATCCTGTGCGGTAAGACGGAGCGCCTCGGCCGCAGTTTTGGCTTCGTCGCCGGAACGCCAAAGGATTGATGCGCAGCCTTCTGGCGAAATCACCGAATAGATCGAGTTTTCGAGCATCAGAACGTTGTTGGCAACGGCAAGTGCAATCGCACCGCCCGATCCGCCTTCACCGATGATCACGGATACCAGCGGCACCTTGATATCAAGGCAGGCTTCGATCGACCGCGCGATGGCTTCGGACTGGCCACGTGCCTCTGCGTCGGCACCCGGGAAGGCGCCGGCCGTATCAACAAGGGTCACAACCGGAATATTGAAACGTTCGGCCATGCGCATCAGGCGGATCGCCTTGCGATAGCCTTCCGGGCGGGCGGAACCGAAATTGTGTTTCACGCGGGTTTCGGTGTCGCGGCCTTTTTCATGACCAATGACCATCACCGTGCGGCCCTGCAAACGACCAAAACCACCGATGATTGCGGCGTCTTCGCCAAACTGGCGGTCGCCGGCAAGCGGGGTGAAATCGTCAAACAGGTTGGCGATATAGTCGGTGAAATGCGGACGATCCGGATGGCGCGCCACCTGGGTTTTCTGCCAGGGGGTCAGCTTGCCATAGGTGCCCTGCAAAAGCTTTGTCAGCTTTTCCTGCAGGCGGGAAACCTCGTCTGCGATGTTGACTTCGTCATTGCCCGTCAGGTGACGGAGCTCTTCGATCTTGCCTTCAAGTTCGGCGATCGGTTTTTCAAAATCGAGGAAGTTATGCATCAGTGCATCATATCCGACTGGGAAACAATGGGGCGGAACATAGTATATCGACCCGCTACGTCAAGGGTCGACCGATACGCAGCCCATATTTTCCGTTTATGTAAAATAACCAGCGTCGCATGCCATGTTTAATAACAACAGTTTGCACATTGACGCCCGTGCCGTCCAGTAACCAGATCACACCGGGCCAAAAGCCCCGGGGATCAAGGCGGGACGTGTTCATTCACAGCGTGTTCATGCGGGTTCAATGTCGGGCATCGGGTGTTTTGACATGGCATAATAAGGCACGTGGGTTTCGCCCCAATCCTTCAAGGCCAGAATAATGCCACGCAGTGTTTCACCCTTTTGGGTCAGACTGTATTCAACGCGCGGCGGGACTTCGGCGTAAACTTCACGATGCACAAGACCGTCGGCCTCAAGTTCGCGGAGCTGGCGGGTCAGCATGCGCTGGGTCACACCGGGCATCAAGCGGCGCAGCTCGTTAAAGCGTTTTTTGCCATCTAGCAGATGGAACATCACAACGCCTTTCCACTTTCCGCCAATCAGGTCAAGCGCACCTTCAACCGGGCAGCCGGGGCTTCTGTTGGGTGGGCAGATCGTCATTTCAACCTCCATGTCACCAAGGATTGGGGCAGGTAGTGCTTCTGCAAGCGTTGGAAATCCACAATAGTATACAAATTGACACTATATGCAAAAATTGTGCGTACTTATATTGGTGGTGATTATGCGTTAAAACTTGGCCATTCACAAATCAAACCTTTGACGAGAGGGAAGGCCAAAGATGAAAGCCATTGGAGTTTATAAATCCGCCCCGGTCGAAACCGACGGGCTGTTTACCCAGATCGAAACCGATGCCCCTGTTGCCGAAGGGCGCGATATCCTTGTTCGGGTAAAGGGTGTTGCGGTCAATCCGGTCGATTTCAAAGTCCGCAAGGGCAAGCAGGATGACGGTGCCTTCAAGGTGCTTGGCTGGGATGCGGCCGGTGTGGTCGAGGCTGTTGGCGAGGACGTCACGCTGTTTCGTCCGGGTGATGAAGTCTGGTATGCCGGGGATGTGACCCGGTCGGGTTCCAACGCCCAGCTGCAAGTTGTTGATGAACGCATTGTCGCGCCCAAGCCAAAGTCACTTGATTTTGCCGCTGCCGCAGCGTTGCCGCTGACGACGATTACGGCGTGGGAAGCGATGTTTGATCGTCTTTTGATTGATCGCACCGCAGTTGATTCCAACGCGGAAAAAACGATCCTGATCATTGGCGGGGCCGGTGGTGTTGGTTCCATCGCCATTCAGTTGGCCAAGCTTGCCGGTCTGAAAGTCATCACGACCGCATCCCGCCCGGAAACTGTTGCATGGGTGGAAAAGCTTGGCGCAGACCAGGTGATCAACCATCGCAATCCGCTGGATGAAGAACTGGCAGCCATTGATGTTGCCAATGTCGATTACATTTTCTGCACGTCGGAAACCGATCAGTACTTTGATGTGATGACCACCGTCATCGCGCCGCAAGGCCGGATCGTGACGATCACCGAGGCCAAGGAAAACCACAATGTGGATCTTTTGAAAGCCAAGTCTGCCAGCTTCTCTTACGAGTTCATGTTTACCCGTTCGATGTTCCAGACGGCGGACATGATTGAACAGCACAAGCTTCTGGCGGCGGTGGCTCAGTTGGTTGATGACGGAACCATCACCAATACCGCGAATGAGAGCTTTGGCGCGTTGTCACCGGAAAGCCTGCAGAAAGCGCATGCGTTGCTGGAAAGTGGCAAGGCTATTGGCAAGATCACCTTTGACGGTATTGCCGACTGATCACAGCGCCTGTTGATGACAGGCATCTGACTACCGGGCCGATCCGCGTGAATGTCGCGGGTCGGCCTTTTTTATTTGCGCGATATGCTGGTTAATCGGCGGACGCGTTTGCGATCAATGCGGAGATCCGATCCCGGAGCCAGCGATGCAGGGGATGGGTGGTGGTGCGGTCATGCCAGATCAGGGCCATGTCAAAACCCGTGACAGGCATCGGGGGATCGAACATCCGGATTTGTCCGGTGCGGCCCTGTGCAACCCGGCTGGGCACAAGGGCGATCATATCGCTGCGCGCGACGATTTCGGGGACGACAAGAAAACCCGGCGCAGACAGGGCAACATTGCGTTTGCGACCAAGTGCCGCCAGGGCATCATCCGCTGGCCCCTCAAAGCCGCCGCCTTCGGGGGATACAATCACATGGTCAAGCGCACAAAAGCTGTCGAGGTCAAGCGAACGGCCGATTGCCGGATGATCGCATCTGGCGATGGCGACATATTCCTCGCGATAGATTTTACGCATCCGAAGCGTTTCTGGCGCTGTTTCAGGGGTTGAAAGTGCCAAGCTGACATCGCCGCGCGCCATCTGGGTATCAAGCATGGACGTATCAATCGTGCGCCACGCGACCTTGATCCCCGGCGCATCACGCCGCAACACGTCAAGAAGCGGTATCAGGATCGCGTATTGCACATAATCACTGGCGGCAATGGCGATGGTGGCGGTGATTGTTGATGGATCAAACGGGCTGTTTTCGGCAACAACCCGGCGCACACCTTCCAGTGCGTTATGCAGCGGTTCCTGCAGTTCAAGTGCGCGTTCGGTCGGGATCATGCCGCGCTGTGCAGGCAACAATAGCGGATCGCCCAGCAAATCACGCAGGCGCGTCAGCCGTGTTGAAATCGCCGGCTGGCTGAGGTTCAGGCGCCTTGCCGCATGCGTGACATTGCGTTCGGCCAGCAGCGTGTCGAGTGTCACCAGCAGGTTCAGGTCAAGCTTGCTGATATCTGTCATATTTATACCAGATCAAAAATTATTGGATTTCAAGGATAGCAGAACATCAGGCCATGATCACGCATCGAACGTGATCCCCTTTGGAAAGGACGGCCCAATGTCGAATGTCTTGATTGTCCATGCCCATCCCGAACCCGCATCCCTGACCAGCGCATTAAAGGATGTTGCCGTTGAGAAACTGCGTGCTGACGGCCATGCCGTAAAGGTTTCTGATCTGTATGCCATGGGGTGGAAACCCCTTGCAGACGGGCAGGATTTTACTGACCGCAGTGACGCGGAACGGCTGATTTATATCGCCGAGTCAAAGAATGCCTATCGCAGTGGAAGCCAGTCACCAGACATTGCAGCCGAGCAGGACAAACTTCTGTGGGCGGATGCGGTTTTGTTCAGCTTTCCACTGTGGTGGTTTGGCATGCCCGCCATCCTGAAAGGCTGGTTTGATCGGGTGTTTGCCTATGGCTTTGCGTATGGAGTTGGCGAACATAACGAGAAACACTGGGGCGATCGCTATGGCGAGGGCACCCTTGCCGGGCGTCGCGCGATGTTGATTGTGCCGATTGGCGGACATTTGCCGCATTACAGTGACCGTGGCGTTAATGGCAGCATCGATGATGTGTTGTGGCCGATCCAGCACGGCGCGCTTTTCTATCCCGGTATGGATGTCATGCCGCCATTTCCCGTTTATAGCGCCGATCGCATGGATGAGGACGGGTGGACAGAAGTGAAGACCGCGTTCAAGGGGCGCCTTGCGCGTCTGTTTGTCGATGATCCGATCCCGTATCGCGCTCAGAATGGGGGGCACTATGATGGTAATCAGCGCCTGAAGCCGGAACTCGGTGGTGGTTCAGATGGCATCAGCATGCATCTGGTGCGTGAAGGCGATCCCCAGGAAATCCTTCGCGGGCAGGTCCGGCAAACAAGGCGGCTTGCGTCCTAGAAAAAAGGGCCGGAGAGTTCATCTCCGGCCCTTCTTAATTTTGTTGGCGTTCTATGCCTAACCCGCGTCGCGTGCGGCGATGGCTTCGGCCTGGCGGACCATGACTTCGGCCTGTTTGATGGATGCGATATCAATCAGACGACCATCAAGGGCCACGGCACCGGCCCCTTCGGCTTGGGCCTTTTCCATCGCTTCAAGGATGCGCTTGGCTTTGGTGACTTCTTCTTCGGAAGGCGAGTAAACCTCGTTCGACAGGGCGATCTGGCTTGGGTGAATGGCCCATTTGCCCTCGCAGCCCAGTACCATGGCGCGGGCCGCCTGTGCGCGATAGCCATCCGGATCGGAAAAATCACCAAATGGACCATCAATCGGACGCAGGCCATTGGCGCGCGCCGCAACCACCATGCGCGCAATGGCATAGTGCCACATGTCACCCCAGTGGTAATCGCGCGGATTGTCGCCATCCTTGTCGGTCAGGACGCCATAATGCGGGTTCGGGCCGCCAATGCCGGTTGTCATGGCCTTGGTCGAGGCGGCGTAATCGGCGACACCGAAATGCAGGCTTTCATTGCGCGGGGAGCCTGCGGCAATTTCATGGATGTTTTGCATGCCAAGGGCGGTTTCAATGATCAGCTCGAACCCGATGCGCTTTTTGCGGCCCTTGGCCGTTTCGATCTGGGTTGCCATCATATCAAGCGCATAGACGTCGGCAGCGGTTCCGACCTTGGGGATCATGATCAGGTCAAGCCGGTCACCGGCCTGTTCAAGAACATCGACGACGTCACGGTACATGTAATGGGTATCAAGACCGTTGATGCGCACCGACAGGACCTTGTCGCCCCAGTCGATATCGTTGATGGCCTCGATGATGTTTTTGCGCGCCTGTTCCTTGTCACTGGGCGCAACGGCGTCTTCCAGATCAAGGAAAATGGCATCGGCCTTGGATTTCGCGGCCTTTTCAAACAGTTCGATGCGACTGCCGGGAACGGCAAGCTCGGACCGGTTCAGACGTGCCGGGGCCGGGGTCGGTGTGGTGAAGCTCATGGTAACGTTTCTCCAGAACCTGTCATTTCAATCAGTGCGTCGCAGGCGATGGATCATCAATCGATCATCGCGCGAGGCATGTGGCGTATTCTTGCGTCCCGTTTTCGGGATCGTACCGTGGCCGCCGTGACAGTTATGTGGCCTGCGATCATTGTGCGTCGCAGTAATCCTGTGGGTAATCTATGGTGCGGATGCGAATTCTGGCAAGCCCAAATACGCTTATCCTTCTAGTGCTTTCGGCGCAGAGGACCCAGAGCAGGCTCTAGTTAAGAAAAACTCGAGATAAGCCGGATAAAGCAATAGCCCCTTAACACGACTGTCGTTAGATTACCGACGTTATCGGGTTTGCGGCCCGGTATGCGTCCCGGAGACCCTATCAGCAGGTAGTATCAAACGGCCCATGCGTCGCGTTTATTCCATCGTTGTTTCTGCCGGTCTGGCACCCGCGCTTATTCTGGGTGCGTGTCTGGTGCTGGCCGTTTCACCGACGCTGGTGCCTGCGGAACTTGCGGGTCTGGTACGATATGGCCCGTTCTTGCTGGCATTGCTGGGCGGGGTGATCGGGTGGTGGTTTAACCGCGGGCGTGCGGTTTTTGTCATGGCTTTGTTGCTGATTTGCTATTGGCTTCTGGTTGGCAATGGGGCGGGCATTTCGGCCGAGGGGCTGGCGTTTCTTCAGATCGCGACACTTTATCTGGTTCCGTTGAACCTTCTATTTCTGGGCTTTACTGCAGAACGGGGTGTTTTGAACCCGCGTGGTATTGCCCGAATGCTGATTCTGGGATTGCAGATCTTTGTCATGCTGATGCTGGCCGGGCAGCCCGATGTTGGTTCCGCCCTTTATCGCGTTCTTGAGACACGGTTCTTTGCCAGCACAGGTGTGCTTGGGGCGATGCCCCATCCGGCGATGATCATTTCAGCTATTGCGGTGGTCCTGCTTTTGATCCGCCACAAGCCGCTTGAAACCAGCTTTGCGGCGGCGATCATTGCGATTGATGTGGCAACCGTGATGGGGGCCGGTGTCATTCAATATGGATATCTTGCTGCGACTGGTGTGGTTCTGGCGGGGCTGGCGCAGGAAGCCTGGCGGATGGCATTCGTTGATGATCTGACCGGGTTGCCGGGGCGGCGTGCCCTTGGTCATGCGATGGCGGAACTTGGCAATCAATATGCGATCGCGATGCTTGATGTTGATCACTTCAAGAAGTTCAACGACACCTATGGTCATGATGTTGGAGATATCGTTTTAAAAAAGGTCGCGCGTGAGCTTGCGCGTGTCGGCGGGGGTGGCAAGGCATACCGTTATGGCGGCGAAGAATTTGCCGTGCTGTTTGCCGGGCGGACCGCAGAACGGGCCCAGGAGCCGCTTGATGCCCTGCGCCAACGCATTGCAGATAACAAGATCACCCCGCCCGAGAAATCCAAACCTGTATCCGTCACCATTTCGGTCGGTGTGTGCGAACGCGACGAAGACACCACCGACCCCTGGGCGGTGCTGAAAAGTGCCGACCAGAAACTTTATCGGGCGAAACAGTCGGGTCGAAACCGTGTTGTGATCTAGCGGGTCTCAGAGCTCGTCAAACTTGAAGACGAGGCGCATGGATCCCGCTGTATTGGCAAGCGTTGCCAGGCAGTTGGCAGACCGTTCAGGCGGAATGGCAACCGCAAAGCGCAGCGTGTAGATCCGTGCATCTTTTTCATCGGTTGCCGATGCGGCCAGACGCACGATGTTGGCGTTATATTCGATAAAGATTTCTGACAGGCGCGCAATCAGGCCCGGCTGGTCAATCCCCGAACATTCAATCAGATGGGTTGCGCCCGGTGCTGTGGTCAGTTCCGGTGCAGCGGCGATGGCTTCGACCGTGATATCGGCATTTTCCAGTGCCAGTTCCCGAAGGCCGGTTTCGCATTCAGCAATCGGGCAGTCTTCGGGGAGCTCGCAACTGGTTTCGAAGTGCGCCCGGTTGCCTTCAAGAGAAAAGGACGTCGGGCCAAGATTGGTCCCAATATCAAACAGCCGTCCGGTGATATCTGAAATCAAACCGACGCGGTCGTTGCAGGAAATGGTGATCCGGGTGTTGGCGTTCATGTGGTGCGCTCCGTTCTAGGAGGTTCTCCCGTTTGGGGCAGTGCCCTTGTTATCACGTGACCATAGCACCGGGCGATGCAAGGTACAGTGATTTTGTCGTGTGTTGGGCGCGCACGAAAGGGTCAGTACGTTGCCCAAAGGTGATTGGATGGGGTGTGTGTCATCACAATCATATGATTGAACTGGTGTGTGATGATGGGGCGTATGCCTTCCTGTGACAGCGAAAATTCGACGTTGGAAACAAACGTTGGTTAACAGGAGAACAGGACCATGTCTGCGATCAAAACATCTCTCATTGCCGTTGCTACCGCTGCCAGCCTTACCTTTGGTGCGATGTCTGCCAAGGCAGCTGACATCGTTGATACCGCCGTTGCCGCAGGTTCATTCAACACGCTTGTCACTGCTGTAAAGGCCGCAGGGCTTGTTGATACCTTGAAGGGTGACGGTCCGTTTACCGTATTTGCCCCGACCGACGAGGCGTTTGCAAAACTGCCTGCCGGAACTGTCGAAGACCTGCTGAAACCGGAAAACAAGGATCAGCTCGTATCTATCCTGACCTATCACGTTGTTCCGGGCAAAGTCATGTCGGGTGATATTGTCGGCAAGGAAATGATGGTCGCAAGCGTTCAGGGCGATAGCATCGATGTGGATGCCACGAATGGTGTCATGGTCGATGAAGCCAGCGTGGTGACTGCCGACATCGAAACCGACAACGGTGTTATTCACGTGATTGATACGGTGATCATGCCTGGCATGTAATGAACTCGGAATTTCGACCAGCGAAGCCCGGTGCATACACGCGCCGGGCTTTTTTCGTTTCCAAACCACGACCATCTGCATTGTGCTGTTCGTCCATCAGGAACGAAAACGGCTCCAAACATTTGAAATGGTTCAAATATTCAGGCACTCTAACTTCGGGTAACAGGCCGCTTGTCTTCTGCGGCGGCAATTCTGCCAGGTTAATCCGTTGGTTTGTCTGCCTTTGGAACGTGCTGTTCTGGTGCAGATGAGAAGGGGGACTGATGAACAATCTTGCACTTGGTGCAAAAATTGCGCTGTTTTCGGCGGTCGTTGTTGCGCTGGCACTGGTGATTGTGATCGCCCAATCGTCGAGCCGTGCATTTGATGCGGCGCGCAGTGGCGGTATTTCCCAGATGCGCAGCGAAATCCGAACCGCTGCCAATGATATGTCCGAGGTTGTTGAAACGGCCCTTACCGCGAGTTCCGGTTTCTCCGATATGACAGCCGCGGTTGCACGCAATGGCAAAACATCTGGCAGCAGTGACGGGCGCGAAGTGCTTAGCCAGGCCTTGCGGGAATCCCTTGTTGATCACGAAAGCTGGTTTGGTACCTGGACGCTGGCGCGCCCGAACGTTCTGGGCGGTTCTGATGCCGACTGGATCGGAAAATCTGGCGGTGATGCCGCAGGGATTTACACACCCTATTGGGTGCGTGATGGCAGCGATATCGTCATGGACACGGATGCTGACTACGACGCAACCGGCGATTTCGGCGAAGACTTTTATATGGTGTCTGAAACCACCAAGCTTCCAGCCGTACTTGAACCCTATGTCGAGACGCTGGCCGACGACAGCGAGGTCGTCATGACCTCTGCGACAGCGCCGGTCATTGTGGATGGCAAGGTGATTGCGGTTTCAGGTGTCGATCTTGAACTTGGCGCACTTCAAAGTCGCGTGGCAGAGGAAAAGCCGTTTGGCGTTGGCAAAGTATGGCTTGTGACCGATACCGGGTCCGTTGTTGCCCATCCGGATCCGGCTTTGCTTGCCGCAAGTCTGGAAGACACCGGCGTCACGGCTGAGCTGCTTGAACAAGCCCGCACGGAAGGTTTCGTGACGGCCGAACTTGACGGGGTGGAAAACTATGTCGTTGCATTGCCCGTGCAATTTGGCCGTGCCCCGCAGGTGTGGACGATTATCGGGGCAGTGCCAAGTGATGCGGTTCTGGCCAGTGCGAACAGTGCCGCCCGTGAAGCCATCATCATCGGTTTGATCGTTCTGGTTGCCGCGATTGCGGCTGCGCTGATGGTCGGCAAGCTTCAGGCGCGGCCGATCCTGAATTTGGCAGCCGTGATGGGCAAGATGGCCGACGGTGACCTTAAGGCGGAAATTCCCCATGTCGGGCAGGGCAATGAAATGGGCAAGATGGCCGCCGCCCTTGAAAACTTCCGCGACAAGGCCATCCGGGCAAAGGAACTTGAAGACGAGGCGGAAGAAGCCGAAAAACGTGCCGAACAAAACCGCAAGCAGGCCATGATCAAGGTTGCCGACGATTTTGAAGCCAGTTCCGGCCAGGCGGTGGCATCCGTCAGTTCGGCCGCTGCTGCGCTTGGCGAGATTACCGAGCGCATGGGGCATCTTGTCGAAACTGCACGTTCCCGGATGGCAGAAGCCACCGGCGGTGCAGATCAGGCCAGCGAGAATGTTCAGGTTGTGGCATCCGCCGCCGAAGAGTTGCTGGCCTCGATCGAGGAAATCGGTCAGCAGGTCTCGATGGCGGCCGATGTCGCCCGTGAGGCTGCGCAAGAAGCCGGAACAGCGACGGCCAATATCAGTGATCTTGATGGCAAGGCCCGCCAGATTGGCGAGGTTGTCACCATCATTCAGGATATTGCCGAGCAAACCAATCTTCTGGCGTTGAATGCGACCATTGAGGCCGCACGCGCCGGTGACGCGGGCAAGGGCTTTGCGGTTGTTGCAAACGAAGTCAAAAGCCTTGCAAACCAGACTTCCAAGGCCACGGATGAAATTTCCGATCAGATCAGCGTCATTCAGAGCTCTGTGACGGGTGCGGTGGAAACGATCACGCGCATTGATGAAGTTGTCGGACGTGTCGAGGGGATTTCAACGACGATTGCCTCGGCGGTCGAGGAGCAAAGCGCAGCAACACGCGAAATTGCCAATAGTGCAGGCAAGGCATCCGAGGGTGTTCAGACCTTTGCAAGCAGCATCGGGGATGTGGCGCAGTCGATTGAGGAAGTCGGAGGCGTTTCGCAGGATGTGCGCGGTTCGGCAACCAATCTGCAATCTGACAGCGGATCGCTTGAACAGTCGGTTTCGACGTTCCTGAATGCTGTGCGCAAGGGATAAGACGACAGATTGCCCCAAATGAAACAAAGGCCCGACGCGTTGACGTCGGGCCTTTGACTGGCGCGCCCGGAAGGATTCGAACCTCCGGCCTTCTGATTCGTAGTCAGATGCTCTATCCAGCTGAGCTACGGGCGCTTTTTAGCTTGTATAAAAGGCAAAGGCTCGACGCGCTAACGTCGAGCCTTTCAATGGCGCGCCCGGGAAGATTCGAACTCCCGGCCTTTTGATTCGTAGTCAAATGCTCTATCCAGCTGAGCTACGGGCGCTTTGCCTTGTTTTCCGGCGGTTCGCTTAGTGCTGCTCCCCGTCGGCGGAGCGGAACTTATGCAAACGAGGGTATCATTGCAAGTGGTAAATTTGAATTTTTGCCATTTTTTCGTAAGGCGCGGTTTGCCTGACTGCTACGGCCCTGTTTTGCCCGGCTTTGTCCAGTTTGCAGTGAATAAGGACAAGACTCGGCAAAAAAGGGGCAAATGCGTCTTGTTCCATAAGTGGTCGTAGACTAAGATGCATTCAATCCCGGGGGAGCAGGGGCTTGTTTCACCTAGATAAAAAAGCAGGCCCAGGGAGATTCGCATATTTCTACTTAGGTAATAGATCGAAATGGCCGTTCGTAAAACCTACCTCGCCGTAATCGGCACCGCCCTTATGCTGGGGGGATGTTCTTTTTCTTCTGAGGCCCTTTGGCCGACACTTGCCGGAGAAGAGGAAACGACGCAGGAAAACGTCGTTGCTTCGCAGCCGGCTGGCGCCGATGCCATCACCAATTATGATGTCGCTGCAAGCACAGAGCCGCTGACGGGTGTGTCTCAGACCGGAACCTTTGTCGGTTCCAAAGTCGAGAACATGCAGCAAGAGCTGAACCGTCTCAAATCTGCGTTGAACCAGCACAGCAACGAACTGCAGCAGCTGCGTGGACAGACCGTCGCGCACTCGCAGGCCTATCACGGCACGGTTGCCGCGATCAGTGCCCGTCTGCAGGTCGGCACCACGCCGGGTAACCCGGTTCTGGTGCAGCAGTGGAACACCGCACAGGGCGAGCTTGATCGTGTGAACGACGATATTGCCGCGCTGAACTCGCTGGCCAACAAGGTTGCTGCCGACAGCACGCTGTCGACCTTCCTGCTTGAGTCGGTTCGTTCGGCCTATCAGGTTTCCGGTGCTGTTGACGAAGATCACCGTCAACTGGCCCTGCTTGAAGACGAAACCAACCGCACGACAGTGCTGATTGACCGTCTTCTCAATGAAATCAGCGAAAGCCTTGCGCGTCAGACGTCTTATGTCAGCACCGAGCGTGCAAACCTCAATGCGCTGGCACTGGCCGTCAAGAATGGTGAGATCTTCGGGGACTCACTTTCCAAACGTGTCTTCCAGTCGCAGGCTGCACCGGCATCAAGCGGTCAGCGCATGGCAGCAGCACCAAGCGACCGTCCGCTTGTTGTCATTCGTTTCGATACGGCCAGCGTGAAATACGAACAGGCGCTTTACAACGCGGTTAACCGCGTTCTGGAACGTCGCCCGCAGGCAAGCTTTGACGTTGTTGCGGTAACGCCGAATCGTGGTACCCCGGCGCAGGTTGCGCTGAACGCCAACAAATCCAAGCGCAACGCGCAGGCAGTTCTTCGGTCGCTGACCGATATGGGCATGCCAAGTTCACGCGTGCGTGCTTCTGATGCCACAAGCGCATCTGTCTCGGCCAACGAGGTGCACGTCTTCGTGCGCTAAGTCCGGTCGGACATAAACGGATTTTAAGAACGGCTAGCGGGTGCTTCGGGATATCGAAGCACCCGTTTTTTATTTCGGTGGGCTTTTTTTGGGTGGGCGCTGGCCGGCTCTGTCAGCACCCGGCAGGCAGATAAACAGAAGTGATGTGATATGGGCGATCTCGTCAATCTGCGTCAGGTACGCAAACGAAAGCAACGCGATGACAAGGCACGCAAGGCCGATCAAAACCGTGCCTTGCATGGCCGAACGCGCGGCGAGCGCACACTTGACGATCATGAACGCAAGAATGCCGACAAACAGCTTGATGGTCACAAGCGTACGGATGTTGCAGATGACGACGCGCAGACTTCCAGCAAATCCAGCAAGTCCACCAAGGGCGAAAAAACACCGTCCAAGAGCGCGGGTGACAATGTGGTCCCGATTTTCGGCGCGGATGAGGCCTCGGACAGCTGACGTCCCGGTCGCTAAATAGTCATCCCTTTCAAAATGGTTCCGTCTAGATGCGACAGATGTCTGAGCGCATGACGAGGCGTCTGTGGTTCTGAAATTTCACAGTTTTGGGATCAGGGGGCAAAAAGCCGCTGCCGGTTCTGATGCGCAGTGACACTGGCTTGTTGCCATCGTCGCGGATCGAACGGGCAGGCTTTGGCCGTTGCGCAGGTTGGCACGGCAATACCGGCGATGCCGGGTCTTCAAATCACAGCACCCCACGATGACGTTTCAGGTGCCGGTCGCATGTCTTTGACCGTTGTGCCGAATGGCAGAACGGGGATCAGTTCACCAGCGTTTCCGCTTCGCGTTTGGCCTGATCAAGGGCCTCGTCCCAGCCCATCAACCAGTCTTCAAAGTCGCGGGAGTCGGACGGATAAGGGTTTTCGGTCAGGCGGTGAGCTTCGATACCGGCCGAGAAACCGGAACCATAGGCCGAGTTCGGCAGATGGCGTTCCTGCACTACAGGGGCATGGGTTTCATAAATGCTGTTGCGGAAAGCAGGAAGAGAGCACAGCACACCGTCATCAATGCCCATCGGGTATGCCATCATCATGGCGGTTCCAAGCGAGGTAATCGACAATTCGTCGCCAGCCGTCATGCGGATCAGTCCGGCCAGTTTGAGGTGGGCAATGGCATTATCAATACGGCGGTGCAGATCAGGATTATCTTCAATGGCAACCTGATTGCCGTAATCATCGGTACAGAAAAGGGACAAGACACGGCGCAGCAGCATGCTGCGATCAAGATTTGCCTCTGCGCTGCGCAGTACGGTCAGCATCAGGGCCGGGTCGCCAGGCGCGAAATCCATAGAACTGGACATTCATGGGCCTCCGTTCGGGTCTAAACGAATTCCCTCCCAAGTCGGCAGCG
>NZ_DBGS01000133.1:24684-59706 GCF_002295455.1 Thalassospira sp. UBA848
CTTTTTCTTATTATAGTTTGCAGATATGTTGCCAACTTGTGAAGACAAGATTTCGCTTGTGCGGAATTTTTTGTTCTTTGCAGTGAACAAAAACACTTTTCCAATCTAACAAACTGAAATTGTGTGCTGATTGAGATTGCTGCATTGCAGTGAAAATCGGCAAAAAATTTTCGGGCCAGGTTGGATTGTGGGCGGTGCGGGGCATCCCAATGGGGCGTTGGCTGCTCAGGGGGCGTTCTTGCCGTGTTTTGGCGCCGTGGGAGCTGCCTTGCCATCCGGACTGCGCCAGACGCGTACGCGGTTCCGACCGCCTTCCTTGGCGGCGTAAAGGGCCCTGTCGGCTTTTTCGATGATTTGCTCTGTCGTGCGGCTTTTGGTCATCGGCGCTGCGCCGATGGATGCGGTAACCGGCAAGATTGTATCATCGCTGATCGTGACCGGCGATGCCTCGATCACCCGGCGCAGGCGTTCAAGCACGCGCGCGCATTGCTTCATGTCAGCATTGGGCAGGCAGATCAGGAATTCTTCCCCGCCATAGCGATACACCTTGTCAAACGGCCTGACATGCGATTGCAGAATGCCCGCTACCGATTGCAGGACGATATCGCCTGCCTGATGGCCATAGGTGTCATTGACCGATTTGAAGTGATCGAGATCGACCAGCGCAATGGCGGTGGGGACTTCGGTGCGGATCGCGCGTTCGCGTTCGGCATTCAGATCGCCCATCATCGTCTGGCGATTATAGGTGCCTGTCAGCGGATCAACATCGGAGCGGGCCGTTCGGAACGCGCGTTCAAGGCGACGCAACTGGGCAAAGAACGACTCCGCGCGCAGTGCCATCATGTCAAATTCGGCCGAATCGACTTCGTTGTCGACATCACGTGCCGATAAAAGCCGCTTTGCCGAATCGTGCAGTTGCTGATGGGTTGTTGCCAGCGCGTGCATGGCCGGTTGATCAATGAGCCTGTTGTGGCGATTTAAAGCGTACCAGGCCCCGAAATCGCAGTCATGGTCGTCGTCTTCGGTATCCGGGGCGGGCGAATCCGGCAGGACGAGCTTGCGGTTCCACCGCAGTAAAAGGGCGACATGTTCCCCAAGCGCCTTGTCGAGTTCCGCAAGAATGTCACGTTCCGCGTCGGCCATTCCACCGTTCGCAACACTTCCGGGCATTTTATGGCCTTTGGTCCTGCCTTTGGCCTGCATGGCCGCTGCAGCTTCTGGCTGGGCTTCTGCCTTGGCCGGGTGCGACTTGTCACTCATGCGGATGGCTCGGGAACGGTTTCACGAAAATATTTCACCAAAGGTTTGTTTTAACAGCCGATCAAGTTCCGCCATAGAAATATCGACCCCAAGGTCCTTAAGGCTGGTAACACCATGATCAGAGATGCCGCACGGAACGATCCCACCAAAATGTGACAGGTCCGGGGCGACATTGATGGCAATGCCGTGGAAGGTCACCCAGCGGCGCACACGCACGCCAATCGCGGCGATCTTGTCTTCGCGGCCGTCATCGCGCACCACCCAGATGCCCACACGTCCGTCACGGCGTTCCCCCTTGATACCGAGCAACGCAAGCGTGCGAATCACCCATTCTTCAAGATTATGAACATAGACCCGGACATCGCGACCGCGATTCTTAAGGTCGAGCATCAGATAAACCGTGCGCTGACCCGGTCCGTGATACGTATATTGCCCGCCACGTCCCGCGTCATAGACCGGAAAGCGATCCGGATCGACAAGGTCTTCGGCGTGCGCACTGGTGCCCGCTGTATAAAGTGGCGGATGTTCAAGAAACCAAACAAGTTCATGGGCTTCGCCAGCATGGATGGCCTCTGCGCGGGCTTCCATTTCAGCAAGGGCTTCAGGGTAGGAAACCAACTCCTGGGTGGTGCGCCACTCGGGGATTTGCGCGGTTGGGGCGTTGCTTTGCATTTTTCCTGTCAAATAAGTGAAATGAGCCCTTGATCAGGGGATACCAATTTGCTATCTCCCTTTCCGCGCCAAGGCAAGCCCGCTTCGATACCTCAAGGGCTTGCAGACATACATATGCGGTCGTGGCGGAATTGGTAGACGCGCAGCGTTGAGGTCGCTGTGGGTTAATAGCCCGTGGAAGTTCGAGTCTTCTCGACCGCACCATTAACTGGCCTCCCGGCCAATCGGGATGGTCACGAAAAAGAGCCCGCCAGAAATGGCGGGTTTTTTCGTTTGTGGACCTTCCCCATATATCCCCTACAATGGTTTGCATCAGGCAAGTAACCGGTTGGCAAATGCGATGTCGCAGTTGCGGTATAACCGATTGATTTATTGTGCGGTGCCGCGTTGAAAATTACGCAATGCAGCCCCTTGGCAGAGAATGACACTGAATGCTTCAACAGCGGACCAAACTCATTTAGTCTACCGGTCCCACTAGAGTGAATGATCAGGATTTAACCGATTCACGGTTAATTTATGTAAATACCTGAAATTTAAAGGTATTATGATGGCAAATAGAAATGACAAGCTGCGCGAAGCAGCTTTGGACTATCACCGGTATCCCACCCCGGGGAAATTGTCCGTTACGGCAACCACCACCCTTGCAAACCAGCGTGACCTTGCCCTGGCCTATTCGCCGGGCGTTGCGTTTGCCTGCGAAGAAATCGTCAAAGACCCGGACACCGCAGTTGATTACACTGCGCGCGGCAATCTGGTTGGTGTGATTTCGAACGGTACGGCGGTGCTGGGCCTTGGCCCGATTGGCCCGCTGGCATCCAAGCCGGTGATGGAAGGCAAGGCGGTTCTGTTCAAGAAGTTCGCCAATATCGATGTTTTCGATCTTGAAGTGAACGAAACCGACCCGCAGAAATTTATTGATATCGTTGCAGCTCTGGAGCCGACTTTCGGGGGTGTTAACCTCGAAGACATTAAGGCCCCCGAATGCTTCATCATTGAAGAGGCATTGCGCAAACGCTGCAACATTCCGATTTTCCACGATGACCAGCACGGCACGGCGATTTGTGTTGCGGCCGCAGTCCTCAATGGTCTGCGTGTGACCGGCAAGGATATCAACAAGGTCCGCCTTGTGACATCAGGCGCCGGTGCAGCGGCCTTGGCGTGTCTGAACCTTTTGGTGTCGATGGGCCTGCCCAAACACAACATCACGGTCACTGACCGGTTTGGCGTGGTCTATAGGGGCCGGGCCGAGGAAATGGATCCGTGGAAGGCCGAATACGCCATTGAAACCAATGCACGTACGCTGAGTGATGTGATCGAGGGGGCTGATATCTTCCTTGGTCTTTCGGCACCGAACGTGATGGGTGAGGACGAACTGCGCAAGATGGGCGAAGGCCCGATCATCATGGCGCTGGCCAACCCGACCCCGGAAGTTTCCCCGGAACTGGTCAAGGAAATCCGCCCGGATGCGGTCATGGCGACCGGCCGCACGGATTACCCCAACCAAGTCAACAACGTGCTTTGTTTCCCGTTCCTGTTCCGCGGCGCGCTTGATGTCGGCGCGACCGAGATCAACGAGGAAATGAAGATCGCCGCCGTCGAGGCGATTGCCGATCTGGCGACAGCCGAAGTTTCCGATATCGTGGCAACTGCCTATGGCGGTGAGGAGCTTAAATTCGGTCCGGAATATCTTATCCCGAAGCCGTTTGATCCGCGCCTGATGCTGGAAATCCCGCCGCGTGTTGCCAAGGCTGCGATGGATAGCGGTGTTGCCAAACGCCCGATCGAGGATTTTGACGAATATCGTCAGCAGCTTGAAGGGTTTGTCTTCCGGTCTGGCCTTGTCATGAAGCCGGTCTTCGACGTTGCGCGTTCACACAAGAAACGCGTGGTCTATCCAGAAGGCGAATCGCGCCGCGTTCTGCAGGCCTGCCAGGTGCTTGTCGATGATGGCATTTGCCATCCGGTGTTGATCGGGCGTCGCGAAGTCATCCTTGAACGGATTACTGAACTTGGCCTGCGTCTTGTCCCCGACGAGCAGATCGAAATTCATGATCCCGATGACAACCCGCATTTCGAGCAGGACTGGCAGGACTTCCACAACATCATGGGCCGTCGGGGGATCAACCCGGAATATGCCCGTGCAATCGTGCGTACCCGTCCGACCGTGATTGCGGCCCTGATGCTGCGGCGTGGTGAAGTCGATGCGATGCTGTGCGGTTGTCAGGGCGGCTTCCTGCGCCATCTGCGCTATGTCCGCAATCTTGTCGGGCTGCGCAAGGGGGTTACCGACTTCTCGACCGTCAACATGATGATCATGAAGCAGGGGACGTTCTTCCTGACCGATACCTATGTGTCGGTCGACCCGACCCCGGAGCATGTCGCAGAAACCGCCATCATGGCGGCAGACGTGGTCAAGCGTTTCGGTATTACGCCAAAGGCCGCTTTGATTTCGCATTCCAACTTTGGCAGCCACGAAAACAAATCGGCCTGCAAGATGCGTGATGCGCTTCAGCTGATCAGAACGCAGGCCCCGGATCTTGAGATCGAAGGTGAAATGCATGCGGATGCAGCCATTTCGCAACCGATCCGTGACCGGATCTTCCCGCATTCGATGCTGAGCGGTTCGGCCAACCTTCTGGTCATGCCGACCCTTGATGCGGCCAACATCTCGTACAACATGGTCAAAATGTTGGGTGACGGGCTTCCGGTCGGGCCGATCCTGGTGGGTGCGGCGAAGGCTGCACACGTTGTCAGTCCGTCCATTACCGTGCGTGGCATCGTCAACATGACGGCGATCGCCGTGGTTGACGCCGTGACACGGAATCAGGAAGGTCAGTAAAACTTCAGCTCATCGCGCCCCGCCTTGATTGCGCAACGAGGTGACCTGCCATCGCGCTCTTGACCAAGTCATTGTGATGGCGCAGAAACAGCCGTGTCGGGCATTGGAACCAAAAGCCCGGCACGGCGTTTATCTTGTGCAGGAAGAGACGGCGGCACATTAATTCAGGGAGGGGCAGATGACAGGTCAAGTCGAAGAACTCGACCGTCCGGCGGATACGTCCTCCGGCGATGAATATGTCGATCTGACTCCCGAATATGCCCGCGAAATTTTTGACGCCCTTGGCGAAGAAGAGGGTAGCAAGGCCGCCGATCTTCTGGCCGAGTTGCACTTTGCCGATATTGCTGACTTGCTTGGTTGGGCCAGTTCCAGCCAGCGTGAACAGCTTGTCGACCTGATCCGGCCGGACTTTGACCCGGAATTCCTGACTGAACTTGATGATGAACTTCGTGAAGAGGTCATTGGCCTGCTTGGCACCGACGTGGTGGCCGAGGCGATCACCGAACTTGATTCGGATGACGTGGTCGAGGTCATCGAGGACTTTGACGAAGACGAGCAGCGCGAACTTCTTGGCGCGCTTTCGGATATCGAGCGTGCGCGTGTTGAAGAGGCGCTGTCCTATCCGGAATACACCGCCGGTCGTATCATGCAGCGCGAGCTGGTGGCGATCCCGGATTACTGGTCTGTCGGGCAAACCATTGATTTCCTGCGTTCGGCCAAAAGCCTGCCCGAAGACTTTTACGACATTATCGTTGTTGATCCGCGCTATAGCCCGGTGGGCATTGTTCCTCTGTCGCGCGTGATCCGAACAAACCGCCCGGTCCTGATCCGCGATGTCATGGAATCTGAGGAAATGCGCACGGTCGTCGTGACCGAGGAGCAGGAAAACGTCGCCCATCTGTTCCGTCAGCGCGACCTGATTTCTGCGCCGGTTGTTGATGATAGCGGTCGACTGGTCGGTGTGATCACGGTTGATGACGTCGTTGACGTTATTGACGAGGAATACGAAGAAGACATGATGCGCCTTGCAGGTGTCGGTGAGGAGGATGACCTTTCAAGCGACATCCTTGCCACGACGCGGTCGCGCTTTACATGGCTTCTGGTCAATCTTGGGACTGCTGTACTGGCATCGCTTGTCATCGGCATGTTCGAAGGCACGATTGAAAAGCTGGTTGCCCTGGCGGTTCTGATGCCGATTGTCGCATCCATGGGCGGGAATGCCGGTACCCAGACCCTGACGGTTGCCGTGCGCGCCATCGCAACGCGTGAACTTTCCAGTACGAACGCATGGCGTGTTATTCGCAAGGAAGTTGCCGTCTGTGGTTTGAACGGCCTTGCCTTTGCTTTTTTGTCCGGGGCGGTAACGTGGTTTTGGTTCGATGATATGATGCTTGGCGGTGTCATCGGGGTTGCGATGATCATCAACCTGTTGTTTGCCGGGCTTTTCGGGGCATTGATCCCGCTTGGTCTCGAACGTGCGGGCATTGACCCGGCCGTGTCGTCCTCGGTCTTTTTGACCACTATTACCGATGTGGTTGGCTTCTTTGCCTTTCTTGGATTGGCAGCGGTCTTTTTGCTTTAAGCATGCAAGTATGAAAAGCAAACCCCCGCAAGCGATACCGTTGCGGGGGTTTTGTTTGTTTCAGATGTCAGCTAAGCCAGAACTCTAGCCAGACCCCTTGTCGTCCGACGGGCCCGGTGTTGCCTTGGGGGCCGCTTGGGGCTTGTTTTGCTGGATCAGGAGCTCTGTTGTGTCGGCCGCATCACGTGGTGCAGACAGCAAGAAGCCCTGTATTTCGTCACATTCGGCAGCCTGCAATGACGCCATCTGTTCCTCGGTTTCCACGCCAACGGCCACGACCTTGCGATTGAGGCTTTTGCACAGTCGAATTGCCGGTTGCAGAACGCTGTTTTCAGGTTGTTCATCAAGGGCCACGCTGAACAACGACTTGGACAGTTTGATCCGTTGCACCGGGAAGCGCTTTAGATAGCGAAGCGATGTGTTGGCTGCTGCGAAGTGGTCGAGTGTCAAGCCAATGCCGGCCTCGGCAAAGCGATAGAATTGACCAAGCGCACGTTCAGGATCGCGCATGGCGATTTCCTCGGAAACCTCGATCTCGATCATTGCTGGATCGATTTCGTATTCGGAGGTCAGATCGGTGATGTTCTTGATCAGGTCGGCCTGAATGAACTGGCGGCTTGAGACGTTCAGTGCAATCGGTACCGGGGCATATCCCTGCTTGCGCCATTCGGCAAGCTGTTTGCAGACCGTTTCAATGATCCAGTGCCCAAGCGGTGACAGCAGACCTGTGCGGTCGGCAACTGCGATGAAATCGGGCGGCAGACGACGTTTGCCGCTGTCATCAATCCAGCGCAGAAGCGCTTCAAACCCGGTAAGGTTGCGATCCGAGGTGCGATACCGTGGCTGATATTCAAGCACAAAGCGCTTTTCATCCACAGCGCGACGCAATTGCGTTTCCATCGACAGGCGCGCATGCATCACGTTGTTCATCGTCTCGACAAAGAAGCAATAGGATGACTCAGCCGATTTCTGGGCGCGATACATTGCGGCATCGGCGTTGGCCATCAACTGCGATGGTGCGCGTGCATCATTGGGATAAAGGGCCACGCCAACGCTGACATGCAGGCGGATTTCATCGCCCGTGGTGGTCAGGATCGGTTGCGACATCGCTTCGACCACGCGTTCTGCAACCAGTGCGGCACCCTCTGCTTCGGACAGGTCCGTGGCAATGATGGCAAACATATCGCCCGAGAACCGTGCACAGGTGTCCTTTTCGCGCACTGTCGCACGCAGGCGACCGGAAATGGTGCGGAGCGTTTCATCGCCGACATCGGCACCAAACCGGTCATTGATCGCTCGGAAGTTGTCGATATCGACCACCAGAACAGAAAGCAGCTTTTCATAGCGCTTGGCGTGCGCAACCGCCTGGTTAAGGCGATCCTCGAACAGGGCGTGGTTGGGAAGGCCGGTCAGCGGGTCGTGCGTGGCCAGATAGCGCAGCCGGTTGACCGATGCGTTGGCCGCCGGATTGTGATGCAGGGTGATGTCAACGCAGTCTGGATGCGTCGTCGATGGCTTCATCGCCAGATTGCAGACGACGTGCACGCCCTCTGCACTGCGGACAATCCATTCACGACGCAGTTCCTCGTCACCGCGATTGATCGCCAGCAACATCTTTTCCTGTGAACGGCGCGACGCGGTGCCATCGGACTGGAATTCCGGTGCCAGATTATAAAAACGGATGAAGCCGTAATCTTCTTCGCGCAGGTCAAAGAATTCGGCTGTTTCGGAAGACATTGATTTCAGATGACCGTCGAGCCTGGTAATCGACAGTGACAGGTCATTGATGTCATCCCCGACATTGATGTGATGAACCGAACGTCGCAGAGGGGCTTTTTGCCGGTTGGTCAGCAAGAACATGATGACCGTGAACAGAACCGTGCTCAGGGACCCAAATATCACGACCAGTTCAGGATGCACTGCGGTTTGTGCCAGTTTCGGATCAGCGATGACATCGACTTGCCATTGGCGACCGACCACTTCGAAGGACACCGTACGTTGCAGGGTTTCATCGTCACCCTCGCCACGGATCTCGAACAGAACCGTATCGCCTTCGCGCACACGTACGGTGTAATCCTCGACCTGTTCGGTATTGATCACCGATGCCAGCATGGAGCGAATGCGAAACGCACCATTGATGATGCCAATGATTTCGCCATCACTTCCAAGAACCGGGCTATAGGCGGCAAAGCCACGGCCGCCCTGCATCAGTTCAAGGGTTGGCGTGATCTGGGTGCGGCGCTGATCAAGCGCAATATCAAGCACCGGGCCTGCCAGCGGATGGCGCTTCAGGTCGGCACCCATGGCCGGTACATTGCCCTTGATTGGGGCAACATACAAAATGATGTAGTTCGGTGTGATCCAGTTGACGGCCTGCAGCGCAGGGAAGCGGCTTTGCAGCGGCGTTGCAACGGAGAGATATTCACGTTCGTCCTCTGGCGGGCCACTTTGCCAGTTATCGGCAAAGCTTTCGAGCACCGAGAGATTGTTGTTCACGATGGTCTTGACCTGCTGGGCTATGGAACTTGCCGTAATCTGACCTGCTGATTGAAGGATTGCCCTGCGATCATTCTCGACCGTGTTCCAAACGAGGTAGGTGACCGATGCGAAGAAAGCAGCCGTCAGAAAACCAGCCACCAACGCCCGCTTTTTGAGGCGTGACGTCTGTTTGGTTTCGTTTTCCTCCACGAGCTTGGCTTCTTCTTCCATGTCTCCCCCAACATAAACACGCTGCCTGATCCTCCCCGATCGGGCTGTGTGTAAAAAAAACTGGCCTCACCAGAAAACATCGGCGAAGCCAAGCACAGCATTCGCGATGAACAAAACGGCGATGGCATTTCGCCGACAAGAAATCGGTACTATTATCTTATGGTGTTATTCTTACACGACTTTAAGGGGTTGGTCGCCTGCATTCACGGAATAATTTTGTTGGGGATCCGCAAAATGTATTTCGGGACAGGGTATTGAGATAGACCAGAGGACAATAAATCCGCGTTAGCCCCTGTTCTGGGAACGTGAAGTGGTGTATCTCAGGCGGAAATCCGGCACCCGTATTCAATGCCGATTTATTGTGTGACAAAGTTCACCCCCAGAGAGAGTTCATGAAACACCATAACCGCAATCCCCGCGCCCGAGGGGGACGCAAACGTCAACCGTCCCGGCGCGATCCGCTGATCGGGTTTGAAGCAGACGTGACAGTCGAACAGATTGGTGCGCGCGGTGACGGGATCGCGCATGTCGCAGCACCCGATGGAAAGTCGGTTCTGATCTATGTCGATTGCGTTCTGCCCGGGGATAAAGTGCGTGTGGCGTTGCGTCAGAAGCGTGGCGATGGTTACGGGGCAGAAGTGGTTTCCGAAATCGCACGTTCCGACGGGTATAGTGCGCCGCGCTGTGCGCATTTCAAGGAATGCGGTGGTTGCGCCCTGCAACATATGAATGACGACGATTACCGCAGCTGGAAACGCGACAAGGCTATTGTCGCCCTGCAGCGGGCCGGTATTGATCCGCAAGATGCCGAAGGTCTGGTCGGGGATGTCGAAATATCACCACCTGCCAGCCGCCGCCGTGCAGGGTTTTCCGTGCATGTTGGTGCAACTGGCGTTTTCGTCGGATTTCATGGCCGGTTCAGTCACACAGTTCTGAATGTGCCCGACTGTGCCGTGCTGAGACCGGAATTGATGACGTTCCGCAAAGCGTTCGTGGCGTTTCTTGAAGCCTGCCCACCGGCGCAAGCGCGCGATATCAAGGAAGTCTTTGTTACACTGACCGATACCGGGTTGGATGTACTGGTTCACGCCAGTAACGACCCGGATCTGGATATGCGTCAGGATCTGGCCGCGTTTGCTGATGACCAGAATATTGCGCGCCTGAGCTGGAAAACAGGCGATCGCCCTGATGAACCCTTGGCCGCACGTCACACGCCGGTTGTTCATTTTGAAAATATCGATGTTCCAATTGCGCCGGGCGGTTTTTTGCAGGCCACCAGTCACGGCGAAGAAGCACTTGTTCGTGCGATCAAGGCGGCCGTCGTCGAGATTGCGCCCAAGAATGTGGCAGATCTCTTTTGCGGCGTTGGGAGCTTTACATTTTCGCTGGCACTTGCAGGTAAACGGCGTTCGGTAACCGCGGTTGAAAGTGACCCGCGTGCGGTAGAGCTGCTGCAATATGCTGTTGGGCAATCGGGCAGCCCGATCAAAGTGATGCGTCGCGATCTGTTTCGTCAGCCACTTGTCGGGGATGAGTTGACCGGCTTTGATCTGGTGGTGTTTGACCCGCCGCGTGCCGGTGCATTGGCGCAATGTGAAGCCTTGGCCGCAGACGGGCCGGAATGGGTTATTGCAGTATCATGTAATCCAGCGACGTTTAGCCGCGACATGCGAGTGCTGCGCAACAGTGGCTACGAGATCGAAAAGGTCGTCCCGGTTGACCAGTTTCTGTGGTCATCTCATCTCGAAATATTTGCGATTTTGCGGCGCAGATCCAACGGTTAGGGGCCCTTTGCAGTCCAGATCGCTTTGGGGCTTAATTTTTATTCTCTGATATACTATACTATCAGCTGGAATTTCCGCCGGACACCAGGAAGGTCAGGTTGGCAAGGGATTGAAAACGTTCGATCCCTGTTGCCCAAGCAGCATGTAGTTGTTTTACCGGCTTGTTTGAGCGGAAAACGATGGAAACACTGGCCAGCCAGCTACCAATCTATACCAATACTGCGCGCACAATTGCGCCGCAGAACAGGCTGATTGCGTCTGAAACCAGCCAGTTCTCCGCTGAAAATCAGAATACAGATCGCAGCGCCGACTCGTTTCGCAATGCCGGTTATACCAGTGCCCAGCTGAATGGGTCACTTGGCAGCGCTGGTGCACTTCTTGGTCAGGCATCCAATGATCTTTCGCGGATCGGTGACGCGCTTGACGAGATTGATGCACTGGTCACGATCGCCGAAGAAAATAGCGATCTTTCGACGCAGCAGCGCGCGCAGTTGAATGCGCAGATCGAAGATTACCTGACCCGGATCGATGATATTGCCGCCAACAGCAGCTTTGAAGGGCGCGATCTACTGGCGTCCGATCAGACGATCACGCTTCAGGTTGGTACGGGGACATCATCGGATAACCGGATTGATATCGACCTGTCGGCATCAGGTTCCGAAGATTTGGCCACTGGCCTGTCAGAAATCAATGTTTCGGACAGTGCGGGTGTTTCAAATGCGCGAACGCTGGTGGACCAAGCACAGGAAGCCCTGCGTGATCGCGAAATTTCGGTGGCTGCGGATCAGGGCAGCCTGCGCACGGCACAGGACCAAAACCGTGTTTCACAGGTTGCTGGTGAAAATATCGTGCAGGCACAACTGGCCGCATCAGAGACGTCCGGGCGCGATGACGCACAAGCACGTATTTCTGAAAATCTTCAGGCGTATCTGGGGGATATATCCACCCAGCTGGCCAGCCAGTCCGTGACGGTGGGTGGCTTTACCCTGCCAGAACCGCGTCCCGACCCGCTTCCCGAGCCTGAGGAAAACACAATCCTTGATCCGGATGCGGAAGATGATGGCACGTCTGATGATCAGGAATTCCTGGCTCAGACCGGACAGGGTGGCGCGACAGCTCAGCCGTTTGCTACGCCGGCCTTTGGCGGATATGACAGCGGTGGCAATGGGACGTCTGCGGGTGGCGGTGGCGCCGAGCGTGCGGCGGCCAATCGGGTTTCTGTTGAAGCCTGAGCCCAGGCCTGATCTGATTTCCTAATCTGATATTCCAAGGCTTGGGCGGTTGACCCTAGCCTTCGATATTCTCGCCTTCATAGATGCCCCAAAATCCGTGACGGGGCGTCCATCCTTCGAAATCACCAAAGCGCAGCTGGCACCAGTCAACGCTGCTTGGGCAATCCTCGATGCTGCCGATCACGCTGGCTGAAACCATTGCGATCTTGCGGGCGTTTTTATCGGCTGCAGAGTAAAGGGTGATGCTTTCATCGGTCACGATCACATGGCGCGATCCGATCAAAAGACTTTGATGAACCCAGCCCTCGCTGCCTTCCCAGTCACGGACCTTGCGCCAGGTATCAAACTCGGACACCACTTCCATGGGCATGTTGCGGCGATGATAAATCCAGACTTTCGGGTATCTAAGGCCGGGGCCGGCGCGCAGGAATACTTTGTCAGAGCGCAGTGCGACAAATCGCGGGATCGGCAGGCCCGATTCCTGTGCGCTGGCCACGATCGGTGCGGTCAGACTGCCCAGAATCGCCAATGCCATGAAGCGATACAGAAATTTGCGCAAAACCTGCGACATCTTGTTGGTATTCCTTTGGTTATTCGATTTGAGCGGGTTTTGTGGAAATTCGCATTTGCGAAATAAAATTACAAAAAATGCGTCAAAATCCTTGCTTTTGTACCTTTTGGCATGGCATCACTGCGTTGCGGCAGGGCACAAAATGCACCATGCCGTATTTTGTCTGAAAAAGAGTTAAAAGACCGCATAGGATCGGCACATGACCAAGAAAAAACCGCTTGTCGTCGTGACCCGGAAACTGCCGGAAGCGATTGAAACCCGCATGATGGAGCTGTTTGACGCGCGTCTGAATATCGACGATGCGCCGATGAGCAAACAGGAACTGATTGATGCGGTCAAGGAAGCCGATGTGCTGGTGCCGACGGTGACCGACAAGATTGATGCAGCGGTTCTCGCACATGCGGGCCCCAACCTGCGTCTGATTGCCAATTTCGGCACGGGTGTCGACCATGTTGATCTGCAAACAGCGCGTTCGCGCGGCATTACCGTGACCAACACCCCTGATGTTCTGACCGAAGATACGGCGGACATGACCATGGCGCTGATCCTGTCGGTATCGCGCCGCTTGGCAGAGGGCGAGCGTCTTATTCGCAAGGGCGAATGGGGGGGCTGGGGCCCGACCTTGATGCTGGGCCATCGTATCTGGGGCAAGCGCCTTGGCATTGTTGGCATGGGGCGCATTGGCCGTGCACTTGCGCGCCGCGCCAAGGGGTTTGGCTTGTCGGTGCACTACCACAACCGTCGCCGTGTACATCCTGATATCGAAGAAGAACTCGATGCGACCTATTGGGAAAGCCTTGATCAGATGCTGGCCCATGTGGACGTCATTTCGGTCAACTGCCCGCATACGCCTGCGACCTATCATTTGCTGTCGGCGCGTCGTCTTAAACTGATGCAACCGCATGCCATTCTGGTGAATACCGCGCGCGGCGAAATCGTGGATGAACCGGCCCTGACCCGGATGCTGGCCGATGGCGAAATCGCCGGTGCAGGTCTTGATGTGTTTGAACATGAACCGGCGGTGAACCCGAAATTGCTTGAGCTGCAAAATGCGGTTCTGTTGCCGCATATGGGATCGGCCACGATTGAGGGGCGCGTTGACATGGGCGAAAAGGTCCTGATCAATATCAAGACCTTTGTGGACGGTCATACACCGCCAGACCGGGTTATTGAAGGATTGCTGTAATCCGGATTTCATAGCGATATCAAAGGGGTGATACTGGTTGTATCACCCCTTTTTTCTGCACTCCCCATATGTGGATGGTGCAATTTTCCCGATACCGGCATCTTTCCCGTGTTCAAACCAAACAGGTTTTCAATTTCGGGAAGTGCGCAAATGGTAAGGCTGATTGACAAGCCCACGACAGATCAGGATCAGGTAACGCCAGCAAATGGTGACGTTGCGTCATGCCTTGCGACGCGCGAATTGAACCTGAGTGGGCCTTGTGTTGTGTCTGGCGTGCAAAGCCACCATGCCGAAGAACTGGTTTTTGTGCGGTCCGGAAATGCCGAGATCTGGGATGGTGAAGGCAATGTTTTTAGCGGCCGTGATTGCTGTGTTTCGTTAGCACGCGGGCAAAGATATCGCCTTCAGGTCAATGCAGGTGACACTGCCAAGCTTTTGATACTTACCGTGCCGGAGCTTGATGACCCCAAAAATCGCGAGATCCTGCAAATTGCCAAAGCCCGTGTCAGGGATATGATCCTTAACGAGCAACGGCATTATTCCGCCTTTATGCCCAAGCGCTGAAAGATTTGATGCGGCCTCCTGACAATTCCTGACAGCAGAGGTGCGCCAAGTCGTTTTGGCCGTTTCATTCTGGCCCTTGCTTGTTTATGACTGATGCATACCACGCATAAACAACATGGGGTCATCATGAGCTTGATCTTTGACGCGCCTGCACCGACGACCATTCCGGTTCAGGGAGCGGACGACTTTTTCCCGGTAAATCGCATTTTCTGCATTGGAAAGAACTATGCCGATCACGTGCGTGAAATGGGATCGGACCCGTCTGATACCCCGCCTTGCGTCTTCATGAAGCCAACCGATTGCCTTGTTGTTGGCAATGGCGATTTGCCGTACCCGTCGGGTACTGAGGATCTGCATTACGAGGGTGAACTTGTCGCAGCCCTTTCCAAGGGCGGCAAGGATCTGGACCGTGCGGCTGTCGAGGATGCGATTTTCGGGTATGCGGCAGGTCTTGATATGACCCGCCGTGACGTGCAGGCGGGCCTGAAGGAACGTCGTCTGCCCTGGGATATGGCCAAGTCCTTTGATGGGTGTGCGGCCATTTCCGCAATCCAGCCCAAAGCCGATGCGGGTCATCCGCATGCGACCAATCTGAAATTGTCGGTTAATGGCGATGTCCGCCAGAATGACACTACGGCCAAGATGATCTGGCCGGTTGTCGATGCGCTGATGCACCTTTCCACACTGATTGAACTCAAGCCCGGTGACCTTCTGTTTACCGGAACACCGGAAGGCGTCGGTCAGGTCGTTCGCGGTGACCGGATCGATCTGGCAATTGCCGAGGTCGCAGAACTGTCAGTGACCCTTAAATAGAACCTTGCAGGGACCACGGGTTTGGAAGGTCATCCCCAATGCCCGCCCTTTGAAGAAAGAAAACGGAGCCCGTTTTGAAAATCGTAAGCTGGAACATCAATTCCGTCCGTCTGCGCATCGAACAGGTTGTCAAGTTCCTGGAAGAACAGCAGCCTGACGCGCTGTGCCTGCAGGAACTGAAATGTCCGGACGAGTATTTCCCCCATGACGCCTTTGAGGCTGCCGGATACGTTCACCGCCACAATCACGGCATGAAAAGCTATAACGGGGTGGCGATTGTATCGCGCCTGCCGTTTGCCGAAACCGACATCAAGCATTTTTGTGGCAAGGAAGATCGCCGTCACTGCATGGTGACGTTTGAGAACGGCGTTGAGTTGCATAACTTCTATATCCCGGCAGGTGGCGACGAGCCGGACCCGGCAATCAACGAAAAGTTTGCCCACAAGCTGTCCTTCATTGATGAAATGACCAATTGGTGGAGTGAGCGTCGCGCGGCCAACCCTGATCGCAAGGCGGTTCTGGTCGGGGATTTCAACATTGCCCCGTCCGAAAATGATGTGTGGTCGCACAAGCAGCTTCTCAAAGTGGTCAGCCACACGCCGGTCGAGGTTGAAATTCTTGAGAAATTCCGTCAGTCGGGTGATTTCATTGACGCTGTGCGCGACGTTGTTCCCGAACCGGAAAAGCTGTTTAGCTGGTGGAGCTATCGCGCGCGCGATTGGCGCAAAAGCAACAAGGGGCGTCGTTTGGATCATGTCTGGATGACGCCGAATATGGCCGGAACCGTTCGCACGGCGT
Organism: Thalassospira sp. UBA848; assembly: GCF_002295455.1. Lineage (NCBI taxonomy): Bacteria > Pseudomonadati > Pseudomonadota > Alphaproteobacteria > Rhodospirillales > Thalassospiraceae > Thalassospira > Thalassospira sp. UBA848. The sequence goes on from NZ_DBGS01000133.1 coordinate 40,695, forward strand.
CGGTTTATGATATTGCCCGTGATTGGGAAAAACCATCAGACCACGCACCCGTTGTGGTGGAATTCAATCTCTGAGTACCCGGAGTATCCGAGATATCAAAACAGCGGATCAGGGAAGCCTAATCCGCTGTTTTGTCATGTGAAATAACTTGATTGTCTGGCCGATCAGCGCAACTCTTCTGGTTGAACGAAACCGGATGCGTACCCATTTGCACCCTAAGGGTTGAATTTCGCGTATTTTCGGTGAGGCACTACGCAGGAAACGGGCAATGAAAAAGATACTGATTGGTCTGGCCGTGATCATCGCTTTGGTCGTCGGGGCCCTCGTCTATGTTTACGTCAATCTTGATAACATCGTGAAATCCACCATCGAAGAGGCAGGCACACGTGTGACGCTGGCCGATGTCGCGGTTGAAGGTGTGTCGATCGAACCAACGCAAAATACCGCGGCGATCAACGGGCTTGTGGTCGGCAATCCGGATGGGTTCAACACCGATTATGCGTTTTCGCTTGGCAATATCTCGGTCCGTCTTGATGGTTCGACCCTGACCAGCGATACGATCCGTATCATCGAAGTGGTGGTTGATCAGCCAAGTGTCATTTACGAACTGGGCAATGGCAGTTCAAACATCGCAACCATCCAGCGCAACGTCGAAGCCTTTGTTCAACGTGTTTCCGGCCCGACCGGGGCGGGTGGCGCTGATGGTGCCACATCTGGCGATGATGCCGCAGGTGGAACCAAAATCATTATCGACAATGTCTATGTCCGCAACGGTGATGTTGGTGTCTCGGCAGGCTTCCTGCAGGGCAAAAAGCTGTCTGCCAGCCTGCCGGAAATTCATCTGACCGATGTGGGCAAGGAAGAAGGTGGCGCGACCCCGGCCCAGGTTGCTGGTGAAATCCTGACAGCGATCAACACCGCCGTCTTCAAGGCCGTTTCGAGCCTGAATGTCGATGGTCTGTTGCAGGGTGTCGGTGATCTGGGCAAAGGCGTCGTTGGTGCTGTTGGTGGCGTTGCCAGCGGCGGAGGCACCAAGATCAAAGAAGGTACAGACGCATTGGGCGGTGCGGTCAAGGGGCTGTTCGGCGGGTCGTCGGAATAGAGCCGCAGTTGACCATACCAAGTTGATCTAATATTCGGCCCGGCGGATGGAAAACATGCGTCGGGCCGTTATACTTTTTGAACCGTTCACGGGGTCGATTTGCCGGTATTGCCATCGTTATTGGACGTTAGCGGTTTATGAAATTTCTCTATCCCACTGCTTTTTTTCATGAATTTGACTTCTATATATCTGTGGATAGGGTTAAGTATATCCATAATCTATGTTGTCTTGGGGCAATCGGCCAAGGACTTGGGGCTGGTCGACATTCGGGGTCAGGTCCTTTGATCTGATCGATAACAAGAACGGCATGGAACCGGACGGGCCACAAGGTCCGCAAGAATGAGGCATGAAAAGGCGTTGGGAACAAATGCCGTTCGGCCTGAATAATGGGACTGGGATCCTGATAGTCGGTCAGACCAAGGAGTAAAACCGATGAAAGCTAAACTGCTTGCCGTTGTATCCGCCGCCGCCTTTCTGAGCGCGTGTGCAAATATGAACATCCCCGGAGTACGTGAAATGGCCGACGAAGGGTCGGCTTTTGACGCTGCTCTTCACCAGAACTACGCCGACCTTGCCCAGGCAGAATATGACGAGGCTGATTGGTCGGACGCGCGTTATTTCACCAACCGTTCCAAGACAGCAGCGATGGGCATGGATGGCGGACCGCAGGAAATTGCGGAACGTTCGCTTCCTGAAGGGTCCGGCGCTGAGGTCGAAGTTGCGCGTGCTGATCTGATGGCAGCGCTTGATGCAGGTGGTCGTGAAAAGGCTGCAAGTGCCGCAGCGCGTGCGCAGTCCAGCTTCGATTGCTGGTTGCAGGAACTTGAAGAAAACATTCAGCAGGAAGACATCGATAACTGCCGCGCGGCATTCTATCAGGCACTGGCAATCGTTCAGGCCGAACTTGACACTGCTCCGGCACCGATGGCGGCCATGCCGATGCCGGTTCCGATGAATGTCTATTTCGGTTTCGACAGTGCCGCAGTTGATGGCAAGGCGATGTCGGTTATTGATGGTATCGTTGAGGCCTATGGCAAGTACGAGCCGGAAATGATCAGCCTTGTTGCCTATGCTGACCGCGCTGGCGATGCGAAGTATAATGACATGCTTGCCAAATCGCGTGTTGATGCGGTGGTCAAGGCATTGCGTGATGCCGGTATCCCGGCCAGCATGCTTGCAATCAGCATCAGTGGCGAATCCGATGTACCGGTTTCGACCGCAGATGGCGTTGCCGAACAGGGCAACCGCGTTGTGACCGTGACTTTCGAAGACGGCATGTAAGCACGTCGAACCAAAAAGGGGATTTCATCCATGCGTCTATTGATTGCACTACTTCTGCCCTGGTTGCTTTTCTTTACCATCGGGCGTCCGATTGCAGGTGTGATTTGCCTGATCTTGCAGATCACCCTGGTAGGTTGGGTTCCGGCCGCGATCTGGGCCGTTTACTCGCTTAGCCAGTATAACACCGACAAGAAAATCAACAGCGCCATGGGTGGCGGTCTGGAATGACCCGCCCTGTCTGCCCGAAGGCAGGCAACTGAAAATCCGAAAGAGGAGGCAGGCCCATGGGCCTGCCTTCTTTTGTTTTGGGAATGTTGCTATTGCAGCTTTCGGCGCACGCCGCCAATAAACCGACCGATCAGACGCGAAATGACAAATCGGGTGACAATAAAGGTCACCACACTGGCAAGGGATGGCCAATACCAAGCCGCGATCTCGGGGCGTGTGCTTTGTTCGACGAGGCCATAGATGATGGCGGCGAATGCTGCTGCCCCCAGAAAAGCCGTGCGACGCCGATAGCGGGCAATGAAAGGACCAAGCAACCACATGGCCTAGTGCTGTCCGCCGCCAATGTCACGGGCAAGGCGTGCGGCGAAGTCGTCGGTCATGCCCGATACATAATCAAGAATGACCAGATAAAGATCATAAAGCGATGCGCCGATGGGCATGGCATCATTACCAATCAGTTCACGCACCCGCCCGGCGCGATAGGGCAGGTCGGATTCCGATTTCGCATGATGGACCTCAAGCGCGGTTTTGCAGAATGTCTCAAGCAAGGTTTCGAGATGGGCAAAGGCCCCCACTTCAATCTGGACCTTGCGGCGGTTAAGAATGATCTGCTTTTCCGAGAACGACTTGGCTTGAACGATCAAATCGTTATAGGGACCATCTGCACATGCCAGAAGGTCTCCCTTCCATTCACCGGCAAGCAGTGCTTCTTCGTTGGCGACAAATGCCTTTACCAGTGCATCGAGCAAACCGGTTATGATCTTGCCGCGCAGAAAGGAGATCTTGCGGCTGGTGTTCGGTTCACGGGCATATTCCGAAGGCAGTTCGTCAGAGATGCAGGGCAGGAGCATTTTTTCCAGAACGGCGAAGTCGACGAGTTCAAGTTCCACGCCATCTTCAATATCAATCAGCGCATAGCAAACATCATCGGCGGCCTCGACAAGATAGACCAGCGGGTGGCGACAGAATGATTGTTCGCCTGTCCGGATCAGCCCGGTGGCATCGGCGACTTCTTCAAGTAGCGAGAATTCTTTCTGGAAGGCACCAAACTTCTTTTTCTCGGGAAACGGGCTTCCTGCTGCCGACCAGGGATATTTCAGGAAACTGGCCAATGTCGCGTATGTCAGGCGCATGCCGCCATCATACAGACCGGTCCGTTTGTTTGTCAGAAGGCGGAAACCCTGGGCATTTCCCTCGTAGGTCGTCAGATCAGCGAACTGCTCTGCGCTGAGGCCCTGGGTAAATTTCGGGGCCGCATCAACGAACCACTGGCGGATGGCGTATTCCCCGGCATGACCAAAAGGCGGGTTGCCGATATCGTGACAAAGGGCTGCGGCCTGAACGATGGCGGCCATGTGGTCTGGTTCAATCGCGTCGGGCAAGCTGCCCTTTTCATGCAATTGATGCCCGACCATCAAGCCAAGTGACCGGGCAATGCAGGATACCTCCAGACTGTGGGTCAGGCGGGTATGGACATTGTCATTTTCCGGCAGGGGATGGACCTGCGTTTTGCGCTGCAGGCGTCGAAAGGATGCGGAAAAGACGATCCGGTCGTAATCCTTGTGGAAATCTGATCGGCCAAAGGGCCCAACACTGGAATGACGGGTGCCCAGGCGCGCCGGTGAAAGCAGTTTTTGCCAGTTCATCATCGCTGTCATCGTTTTTTGGCGCCTTCCGTTCGGACTTGAGTTCTTTGATAACTGGAGTGTTTATGCCGCTTGTTGGTAAATAAGCATTTTAAATTTTGCATAAACTTGGGTCCTGCCCCTAGCGAAAACGGCGCATCTGATGATGCGCCGTTTTGCAAAGATCGAATGTTCGGGGCAGTTAAGCACCCAGACCTTTTTCCATCACCAGATCAAGGCGGCGGGCGAAGCTGACCGGATCGGGCAGGGCTTCGCCTTCAAGAATGCGGGCCTGATCCAGAAGCAGCAGGGCTGCGTCATTCAGGATCGGGGCCTTGGCATCCTTGGTTGCGATGTCAGACAGCTTCTTGATCAGGCTGTGCTTCGGATTGATTTCAAGGATGCGCGGGCTGACTTCATCAACACGGTTGTGCTGTTTCATCAAACGTTCCATGCGCAGATCCATGCCCATCTCATCGGCAATCAGACAGCAGGCCGAACTGGTCAGGCGATCAGATTCGCGGACATCCTTGATCCCGTCGCCAAGGGCGACCTTGATGGCGGCAATCAGGGCAGATGCATCGCTTGCATCCTCATCCTTCTTGTCGTCCTTGTCCGCATCCTTGTCATCGGGCTTGATGTCGTTGAGGTCCGCACCACCACGGGTGACCGACTTGAAGTCCTTTCCGTCAAACTGGCCAACAGACGGCATCCAGAACTCATCGACCGGATCGGTCAGAAGCAGGACTTCGATCCCCTTGGCGGCAAAGCCTTCGAGCTGCGGGCTGCGTTTAAGGGCGTCGATATCCTCGCCGCTGATGTAGTAAATGGCCTTCTGGCCCTCTTTCATGCGTTCGACATAGTCGGCCAGCGTCGTCCAGCCATCACCATGGGTCGAACGGAACCGTGCGAGTTTAAGGATGCGATCACGGTTGGTCTGGTCTTCGTAAAGGCCTTCCTTAACGACCGAGCCAAAGTTTTCCCAGAAGGTTTCATAACCCTCAGGATCTTTCTTGGCGGCCGTTTCAAGTTCGGACAGGACCTTTTTGGTCAGGCCGTTCTTGATTTTGGTCAGAAGCGGATGGTCCTGCAACATCTCGCGCGAGACGTTAAGGGGCAGGTCCTGACTGTCGACCACACCGGATACAAAGCGCAGCCAGGGTGGGAGAAGTTCATCGGCACCTTCGGTGATGAAGACCTTGCGGACATACAGCTTCAGATGGCCTTTGCGCTGCGGATCATACAGATCGAACGGGCGCATGGTCGGCAGATACAGAAGGCCGGTATATTCAATTGCACCTTCGGCCTGATAGTGGATGGTTTTCCACGGATCATCAAAGGCGTGCGAGGTGTGCTTGTAGAATTCCTTGTATTGTTCCTCGGTGATCTCGCTTTTCGGGCGGGTCCAGAGTGCGGATGCCTCGTTAAGCGTTTCGTCACCGTCGCCTTTCATCAGGACCACCGGAATGCCGATATGGTCGGAATAGGTTTTGACGATATGGCGCAGGCGGTGTTCGTCTGTGAATTCCTTGTTATCGTCGCTCAGATGAAGGGTGATCTGCGTGCCGCGCCCTTCCATCTCGGCTTCGGAAATGGTGTATTCGCCCTTGCCGTCAGAGGACCATTTCCAGGCCTGATCATCGCCAGCCTTGCGGCTTACGACTTCGACCTTGTTTGCCACCATAAAGGCGGAATAGAAACCGACACCAAACTGACCGATCAGATCGACATCCTTGGCGTTCTCGGACTTCGAGACGGCATCAAGGAACTTGGCGGTGCCGGAATTGGCGATGGTGCCAAGGTTTTCGACCAGATCTTCCTTGTTCATCCCGATCCCGTTATCGGCAATCGTCAGAACATTGCGGACATTGTCCGTCAGCAAGCGGACCTTGAATTCAGCGTCGCCAGCGAGCAGTTCCGGTTTGGCAATCGCTTCGTAGCGCAGCTTGTCGCAGGCATCAGAAGCGTTTGAGATCAGCTCGCGCAGGAAGATGTCCTTGTTGGAATAAAGCGAATGGACAACGATATCGAGCAGGCGGCTGACCTCGGCCTCGAACCGCATTTTTTCTTCCGTCATGACCTCTTGTTTCTCCTGTAATTCAAATAATTATAAACCCTCCCCGATTGAGGCAGAGGGTCAACCAACTCAACGGTCTGGTTTTAACCGAGCTTGATATGCGTCAACGCACCTTGCAGCGCAAGTCCTGTATCCTAAGTATAAATATAGACGGTTTTTAACAGGGGCGTACAAACCACACAACAACGCCCCTAAAAATCCCGAAACTGCAAAGTTTTCGGGGGTGAACGGCAGGGTGCAATGCCCTGCTTTGCGTCCAAGGCTTTAAACAGGAGGCCGTATCATGAAGGTTCCCGTTCAAATCACCTACCGTGATGTTGATCAGTCAGATGCGCTTGATGAGCGTATTCGTTTCAAGGTGCAAAAACTGGAAGAAACCTTCGATCGCATGACCAGTTGTCATGTTGTAGTGGAACGCCCGCACGCGTCGCACAATCATGGAAACCGTTTTGCCGTGCATTTCGGTATCAATGTCCCCGGCAAGGAAATCATGGTTAAACGCGATAGCGCGGACCATGCCCACGAGGATGTCTATATCGCTTTGAAGAACAGTTTCCAGGCGGCCCGTCGCCAGCTCAAGGAATATGCCGACAAGATGCGGAACCACTAGGGTCCCTTATGAAGGCTAGGAAGACAAGCGGGGCGACCAGATGGTCGCTCCGCTTTTTCGTGTGGTGGCACGAGGTGGTAAAAAGGATGTATCAGCCCGGCATTGCGGGGTGGGGCGAGGGGGAAACAGTGCCGGACTGATACGGGGTGTTGAACCGGCCGGGAGATGCCGGTTCAATTAACGGTCGAACGCGCGCCATGTGGTTGGCAAAATGCCAAGGCCCGGTGCATCAGGTTTCCGGGTCATGATGCGATCGCCTCAATGAACTGGGCTTTGCTTTGCGGATAGCGCGCCTCACGCAGGGCGCCTGCCCACCACTTCAGATCGGTGATCATGTGATGCAGGGCGGCGTTGGTGCCATCAAGGTCCTTGGGCAAGCCGTTCTCATCAAACTTGTCCCATCCCTGGGCAAAGCTGACCACGTCGCGCATTGTCACTGCGTGCAGTTCGGCAAAGACAAGGCGCAATTGCTCAACAGCGCGCAGCCCGCCGGACACGCCGCCATAGGACACAAAGGCAACGGGTTTACGCTTCCATTCCTGTTTGGCGGCATCGATCAGAAGTTTTAATTCGCCCGTGAAGCTGTGATTGTATTCCGGGGTGACCACAACAAAGGCGTCGGCTTCTGCCAGCGAGGTGTGGAGCTGCTGAACCGAAGGGTGGCTGGCACCAACTTGGGCAGCAGGCAAATTCAAAACAGCCGGGTCAATCGTTTCAACAGACAGCTCGCGATCAGACTTCAGGGTTTGAACAGCCCAGTTGCCAACCGTATCGCAAAAGCGGCCTTCACGCGCACTGCCGAGGATAACGGCGATGTTAAATGTCTCTTTCACGGCTTTGACTCCTTGCTAATTTCGCTTCATTGAGTAAGGTTCTAAAACCTCAACTAATGTTAAGGTCAAGCATGTTTTTTGAACTTGTCCAAAACAGTGACGGGAGCAGGAAAAATGGCGGAGAAAGGCGTGTTGCAGCGCTATTTAAGTGTCGGAGAAGTTGCGCGCCGGTGTGGCATTGCCGTGTCGGCTGTGCATTTTTATGAACGCAAAGGTCTGATCAGCTCCATTCGCACCGATGGCAATCAAAGACGTTTTCATCGCGGGGTCTTGCGTAAACTGGCGATTATCAAGGTTGCCCAGAAAACCGGTATTCCGCTTTCGGAAATCGGCGACGCGTTTGAAAAGCTGCCCCCCAACACGGTGCCAACTGCCAAGGATTGGGAAAAGCTGTCCTCGCAGTGGCGCGATGACTTGAATGACCGGATTGAACAACTGACCCGGCTTCGCGATCAATTGGGGCAATGTATCGGCTGTGGCTGTCTGTCGATATCCGATTGCCCGCTGCGCAACCCTTATGACGAACTCGCCGGGGATGGCCCGGGGGCACGGTTGCTGGAAGTCGAAGAAGAGTAAGTCTCTGTCCCCGCTGTTACTGTCCTGGTCTGCTGGTGCGAGATGAGACAGTCCAGACGCCGCATGGTATGCGCATCGTACATTGGCCCGGCGCGGGCAGAATGCTTGACATCGCGCCGGATCGCGTGTTGAAAGGCCCAATGATTGCGACGGCCCGGATCATTGGGCTGTCGATTGGAAAAGATTGATGCAGATTTCAACCCGAACCGGCCCACGTATCCTTGCCATATTGGGGCCGACCAACACCGGCAAGACCCATCTGGCCATGGAACGGATGTTGGCGCATACCACCGGGATGATCGGGTTCCCGCTCAGACTTCTGGCGCGCGAAAACTATGATCGCGCAGTGGCCAAGGTCGGCAAGGGGGCGGTGGCATTGATCACCGGCGAAGAGCGTATTCTTCCCAAAACGGCCCGCTATTTCCTGTGTACGGTCGAGGCGATGCCTATCGCCAAACAGGTCGATTTTCTTGCGATTGATGAAATCCAGATGTGTGCGGACCCGGAACGCGGCCATGTCTTTACTGACCGGCTGTTGCACGCGCGTGGTCGGTCGGAAACCATGTTCATGGGGGCGGAAACCATCCGCCCGGTGATCCGCAAGCTGGTTGACAATGTTGAATTTGATCGGCGCGAACGCTTTTCGACCCTGACCTATAACGGAGCCAAGAAAATACAGCGCCTGCCGGCCCAGTCGGCCGTGGTGACGTTTTCTGCCCAGGAAGTTTATGCCGTTGCCGAGCTGGTGCGTCGCCAGAAGGGCGGGGCGGCCGTGGTTCTTGGCGCGTTGAGCCCGCGCACGCGCAATGCCCAGGTCGAGATGTTCCAGAATGGCGAGGTCGAGCACCTGATCGCGACCGATGCAATCGGTATGGGCTTGAACCTTGATCTCAACCATGTCGCGTTTGCGGCAATGAAAAAGTTCGATGGCAAGTTCAATCGTGGTCTGACGGCGGCAGAAACCGCACAGATCGCGGGCCGTGCCGGACGTCATATGAATGACGGCACGTTCGGGGTGACGGGGAACCTTTCGGGGATTGATCCCGACATTATCGAGCAGATCGAAGAGCACGAGTTCGAACCGCTTGCAAAAGTGTTCTGGCGCAATGCGCGACTTGATTTTCGAACCGTTGGCGCGCTCCAGAAATCGCTGCGCAGGCGTTCGGATGACCCGACGCTTATTCTGGCGCGTGAGCCGGTTGACGAGATCATGCTCGATCACCTTGCGCGCAACGAGGATGTCGCACGTATCGCAACCGCGCCTGATCGGGTACAGTTATTGTGGGAAGTCTGCCAGATTCCCGACTTCAGAAATATCCATACCGATGCCCATCCGAGGCTGCTAACATCTATCTATCGCTATCTTGCGAAACCCGGAAGCAAACTGCCCATCGACTGGCTGGGCGAACAAATCTTGCGTCTGGATCGTTATGATGGTGATATTGACCAGTTGTCATCACGTTTGGCAGGTATTCGCGTCTGGACATATGTATCGCATAAGCATCACTGGCTCGAAGATGCCAATCATTGGCAGGAACGCACGCGGGCCATTGAGGACAAGCTCTCAGATGTGCTACATGAACGCCTGACCCAAAGGTTCGTTGACAGACGAACCTCGGTTTTATTGAAAAGTCTCAAGGACAAGTCTGAACTCATGTCTACCATCACTGCGAATGGTGAAGTACAGGTCGAAGGTGAATTTGTCGGCCGTCTTGACGGATTCCGTTTCATTGCTGATGAAACCGATGCTGCTTTTGAAGGCAAGGCAATCGCCAGTGCCGCACGTCGCGCGTTGACCGGCGAAATCGCCCAGCGCGTTAAACAACTTGAAACCGACGAAGACGACAAGTTCGCGGTTAACGGCAAGCTTGAGGTCCTTTGGAACGGTTCGTCGGTTGGTGTTCTGAAAAAGGGTGACACGGTCTTGTCGCCCGAAGTTCAGGTGATCGACAGCGAGTTCTTTGACGGTCCGACCCGCGAACGGGTGCGCACCCGTCTGCAGAATTTCGTCAATGCCCACATTGAAACGCGTCTGAAGATGCTGACCCGCCTGCGCGATTGTCAGCTTTCCGGACCGATTCGCGGTCTTCTGTTCCAATTGAACGAAGGCCTGGGCTGTGTGCCGCGTTCGGAACTTGAAAGCCTGGTCAAGGACCTGTCTGACGAGGACCGCAAGGCGCTTGCCAAGCTTGGTGTGCGACTGGGTGTTGAAACTGTCCATGTGCTTGACGCACTTAAACCGGACCCGGTCGAGCTGCGCGGCATTCTGTGGGCGGTGGCACGTGAACTTGAAGCCCTTCCTGAATTGCCGCCGGCAGGCCGGACATCGGTCCCCAATGATCGTGCGAATTCCAAGGGGTTCTATCTGGCGGCGGGTTACATGCCGGTCGGTCCGCTTGCTGCGCGTGTGGATATGCTGGAACGTTTTGCGGCCCTTCTGCGTCAGAAAGCGCGTGAAAATGACGGCAAGGTGCGCCCGGATCCGGATCTTTTGTCCCTGCTGGGCTGCACGGTCGAACAGGCCGAAGGTGTGTTTACCGCACTTGGCTGGCGTGCCGAGGTAACCAAGGTCAAGAAATCCGAACTTGAAGCCAAGGAAGCCGATAAAAAGGCCGAAGAATCCGCCAAGGAGGGCAAACCTGAAGCGGAAAAAGCCGAAGCCGAAACTTCTGATGCCGCGGCAACCGAAGCCAAGGCTGATGCCCCGGCCGAGGAAGCCGCACCGGCTGAAGCAAAGGCAGAACCGGCAGAGGTCGCTGCGGACGCGTCTGCAGAAGCAACGTCGGAAACGCCGGCGGTTGAAACCGATGCCGATGGCGACGAACTGGTCGAAGTCAAATACTTCGTCCGGGTTGATCGCCGCAAACGCGGTGGCGGGCAGAACCGTGGTCAGCGCGGCCCGCGTCAGGAAGCCCGTGGCGGCGGCAAAGGTGGCCCGAAAGGCAAGGGCGGCAATCGTCCAAACCAGGGCGGCAAGGGTGGTCGTGGCGGCAAGCCGGGCGGCGGTCGCAATCATGCCCCCGAAAAAGCCAACCAGATCAATGAAGATTCGCCATTTGCCAAGCTCAAGGAAATGCTTGAAGCCAAGGGCTGATCATCTCAGATATCGTGGCTGTGCGGCGACCCTTGTGGGTCGCCGTTCTGCTTTCCAAGTGTGTTGTATCCCGTTAGTGCAGGAAATCGTTGGCCGTGGCGGAACAGGCAGAGAAGCTCAGGATTGATAAATGGCTATGGCATGCGCGGTTTTACAAAACCCGGTCGCTTGCCAGCAAGGCCTGCCAGTCGGGCCATATTGTTTTGAATGGTCAGTCGGTTTCCAAGGCAAGCGTCACGATCGTCGTCGGTGACCGCCTTCAGTTCTTTCAGGGCCCGCATCTGCGTGTGGTCGAGATCATGGCCCTTGGTCAGCGTCGTGGCCCGGCGCCGGAAGCGCAGACCCTGTATGCCGATCATTCCCCGCCGCGGATGCCAAGGAAAGAAGTCGCATCTGACATCCGCACCGCCCCTGTTGCCGAACGTGAAGCCGGGGCGGGCCGTCCGACAAAGGCTGAGCGCCGGGCACTCGACCGGTTGCGCGGCGAAGGTGGTGATGCTTAAAATGGTCTGGCGATACTGACGTTTATCCTGCCGCTGATCCGTGGCCGGCTATTCCCGGTAAGATATAGATCATATCAGGTTGTAATATTGCCACGATCTTCTTGCGTCTGGTGAGGCTATCCAGTATGCATCCTATCTGATGGTATATATCCACCACTTTGGTGTGGTGGATCTTGTAAAGTTCTGGAGCTTGCCAGCCTGATGAGACGTCGGTCTCGATTAAATATCGGTGCATTGTCGCACTTGCGTACCGGTCGCTTTGCACTGTTGATCACGGCTTTGGTGATCAACCTGCTGACGCTTGCCCTGCCGATTACGCTGTTGCAGGTCTATGACCGGGTGCTGCCGCACAGTTCGATCCCGACGCTGACGCTTTTGATCTTTGGGGTTTTGGGGGCAATTATCCTTGAAGCGATCATGCGTCTCGGGCGGGCATATATCTCGTCGCTTTCTGCGGCAAAGTTTGAGCATCACAGTTCACAACAGGCGGTAGGGCATCTGCTGGCTGCAAGTTTGACCGATTACGGGAAAACGGCGCCGGGGCTGCATTTGCAGCGTCTTAACAGCCTGAACATGCTGCGCGATTTCTATTCCGGTCAGGCGATCGGGGCGGTTGTCGACCTGCCATTTATCGTTCTGTTCCTGGCTCTGATTGCGGTGATCGGCGGATATCTGGTCTTTGTGCCGCTGGCCATTCTTGCGGCGTTCCTTTTGACTGCGGTGTTTTTGGGGCATCAATTGCGTTCAGCCCTTGATGACCGGAGCCAGTCCGATGAACGGCGTTACAACTTCATCATCGAGACCCTGACGGGCATTCACACCATCAAATCGATGGCGATGGAAAACCTGATGATCCGTCGTCATGATCAGCTCCAGTCACAATGTGCGGGTGATGACCTGCGTGCAGCACGATCCGCGCATGCTGCGGTTAATGCCAGTGCGACATTTTCCATGCTGACCATGGTGCTGGTGGCGGCGATGGGCAGTGTGCTTGTGATTGACGGAGAACTGACGGTTGGTGGTCTTGCGGCCTGCACGATGCTGTCGGGGCGTTCGATCCAGCCATTGCAACGCGCCATGACCCTGTGGACACAGTTCCAGAACATTCGTGTTGCGCGCCAGCGGGTCAATGAGCTGTTTGAGATCGAAGAAGAAGACGAACTCGGTGCGTCTGACATGCCGCTGCTTGATGGCAAGATCGAACTGCGCAACGTTGCGTTCTCGCACGCTGACGGCAAAAAAATCTTTGAAGATCTGGATTTGAACGTGGAGCCCGGTGAGTGCATCGCGATTACCGGCGACAATGGAACGGGCAAAACCACCCTTTTGTGGTTGTTGATGGGGGCCTTGCGCCCGGATCGGGGTGACGTGTTGCTCGATGGCAAGAACCCGGCAGATTACTCCGCCGAATCCACCCGTCGCCAGATTGCCTATCTGCCGCAACATGGTGTGATGTTCAAGGGAACGATCCTTGAAAACATTACCGGTTTTCGCAAGGAAATCAGTGTGGACCGCGTGATCGAGATTTCGCGGCGTCTTGGACTGGACAGCATCGTTATGCGCATGCCCGAAGGCTATGACACCGAGGTCGGCGGGCAGGCATCCGAAACATTGCCGCGCGGGGTGAAACAGCGCATTGCTGTTGCCCGTGCCCTGATCGACTATCCGCGGATTGTCCTGTTTGACGAAGCCAACAGTTCGCTTGATATCGCGGGCGATAACATCATGACCAGCCTGATGATGGAGCTTAAACGCCACTGTACGCTGGTGATGGTATCGCATCGACCGTCGCTGATTGCGATGGCCAATAAACAGTACCGTCTGATCGACAAGCATCTTGTGCCTGTTCTGCGTCGTACCAACAAAACCGCTGCCCTTGGCGAGGATGCCAAGTCGCAAGCGGCCGGGACGGGGGTACGATGAAAAAACTCGAAAACATGGACTTTGCGCTGAACTATCGCATGGGCCTGGAAAGCACGGACGCGCAGTCCGATTTCGACGCATGTGTTTGGCCTTTGCTTCAGGCGCTTGGTTGGCGCGGATTGCCGCGTCAGGTTGCCGAGGCCCTGCCGCACATGGATCAGGCGCTTGATCTGACCGATTTCCGAAACGTTCTGGCGCATCTGAACTATCAGTCGCGCGAAATCGATGCGACGTTTGATCTGATTGATGAACGGATGATGCCCTGTCTGTTCGTTCCCGACGAAGGCACGGCCCTGGTCGTAATCCGCCCCGAAGAAAATGGCGTGCGTGTCTTTGACGGTGGCACAGACCGGGAAATGGTCATCAAGCTGTCGGCCATTCCGGGCAAGATTTATCAGTTTTCGGCGGCGGATCGTCGTGAACGTTATCTCGAAGATGATAAACGCGGCTGGTTTGGCGGCATTGCCGACCGGTTCTCGAAGCTTGGTTATCAATTGCTGACGATGACCTTTGTGCTCAACATCATGGCACTGGCGACGCCGATTTTCATCATGGGTATTTATGACCGGGTGATCGGAACGCGCTCCATTCCGATGTTGATCCAGTTTTCCATCGGGATCGGGATTGTCCTGATCCTGAGCTGGGTTTTGCGTACCTTGCGAAGCCAGATTGTCAGTCATTTCGGTGCACGGCTTGATACACTGGTCAGCGGTGCGATTTTCGAACGTTTGTTATCCTTGCCACCGGCCTTTACCGAACGCGCCCCGGTCGGCGTGCAGATTTCACGCATTCGCGATTTTGAAAGCGTGCGCGAATTTTTCACTGGGCCGATGGCTCTGGTGGTTATGGAAATTCCGTTCGTCCCGCTTTTCCTGATTGTCATGTTCTATCTTGGCGGCTGGCTTGCCCTGATCCCGATTGCCCTGATCGGGGTGTTCGCCCTGATCGGTATCGTGGCATTTCCGATTGTCGCGCGCCGCGTGTCCGAGTTGGGCCGGCATGGTGCAAGCCGACAGGAGTTTCTTGTGGAAACGGTCGGCAAGATGTCGGCCTTGAAATACACCGCATCTGAAAAACGCTGGCTTGCGCGTTTCCGCGATATATCTGCTGATACTGCCTATGCCGGTTATCGCGTTGCCATGGTCAATAACGTGATCAACACATCCGCACAGGTTTTGATGATTACGTCCGGTGCGCTTGTTCTGGCGTTTGGGGCGCAACGCGTGATGGATGCGCAAATGAGCGTCGGTGCGCTGGTGGCATCCATGATGCTGGCATGGCGGGTTCTGGGCCCGATCAATCAGGCATTTCTTGGATTGCCGCGACTGGCACAGTTGCGTGGCAGCGTACGCCAGATCAACCGGTTGATGACCATCGCGCCGGAAGGTGATCTGGTGCCGCGTTCGGTCGAGCAGCATCGTTTTGACGGGGCGGTGACATTTTCACGTGTCAGTTTCCGCTACACTGCCGATTCCGACCCGGCACTGGTCGGGGTGAACTTTGAAATCAAGCCTGGGCAGGTCGTGGCAGTTGTTGGCGCCAATGGTGCCGGTAAATCATCCCTGATCAAGCTTGTGGCAGGCATGTACCAGCCCCAGGCCGGCGCGGTTCTGATAGATGGGGCCGATATCCGTCAGATGGATCCGCAAACCTTGCGTCAGGCCATTTCCTATGTGCCGCAGGATATCGAGTTTTTCCGGGGATCCATTGCGCAAAACCTGCGTTTGGCCAACCCGGTGGCCGCGCCTGATGATTTGCGGATGGCTTGCATGGCGGCTGGCATTCTTGATGAAGTCGAAGCGCTGCCCAACGGTTTCAAGACCCGTGTCGGTGATCAGCATTCTTCGCGCTTTTCTGCCAGTTTCCTGCAGCGTCTGGCGCTTGCGCGCGCGCTTGTGCGTGAAGCGCCAATTATTCTGTTTGATGAACCAACCAATGGTCTGGACCAGCGGGCCGACCGTGCCTTCCAAAGCACGATCAATCGCCTGCGCGGTGGTTCGACCATCTTTTTGATTACCCATCGGCCAAGTCATCTGGATTTGGCAGACCGCATTCTTGTCCTTGATGGCGGACAACTGCGCGGGGACGGCCCGCCCGAACGCATCAAGCAACAAGTGATAGACGGAGGCTACCTATGAGTGATGCAGCAGTTCGGGATACTGCGATCCAGCGGTTCCGGCGCTCGCGGCGCATGGCGCGCTATTTGTCGCATGCCGTGTTGCTTGAAGAGGGGGGCATTTCCGTCTTTGTGCGTTCCGCCATGGTGATGCTTTCGGTCGGCTTCCTTGCCTTGATCGCATGGTCTGCGACCACCGAAATCAAGGAAACTGCGATCACGTTCGGGCAGGTCATGCCAACCAGTGCGGTCAACAAGATCCAGCACCTTGAAGGCGGCATCATCGAAGAGATCATGGTGCGCGATGGCGACCTTGTTGAAAAGGGTCAGGTCCTTCTTCGCCTCAAGGCCGATGGGGCGCAGGCGGAGCTTTCCCAGACCGAAACGCGGCTGGGTAATTTGCAGCTTGAAGCCGAAAGGTTCCGCGCGCTGGCCGAGGGGCGCGAACCGGATTTCACAATTCTTCATGAACGCTATCCGGAACTGGCGCAAAATCAGGAGGAAATCTATCGCATTCAGACCGAACTTGATGCGAACCAGAATGAAATCCTTCAGGTTCAGATCAAGGAACGCAATGCCGAGTTGGCCCAACTGAGCGAGCAGGAAGCAACCCTTCGCAAATCAGTTGATTTGCTAAGCCAGGAAGTGACGATGCGCCGTTCGCTTTATGAGCAGGGGCTGAATTCCAAGGTTCTGTTTCTTAATATCCAGCGTGAGCTGAACGAGGCACAAGGCAATCTTTCCGGCGTGGTTGCCGAACAGGCCCGTGCACGTGAAACCATTGCCGAGGCGAAGCTGCGCCTTAATGAACTTGAGAAAAGCCAGCGCGAAGAATCAATTACCGAGCTTGGCCGATTGGGCGGGGAAATTGCACAGGCCCGTGAAGCATTGCGCAAACTGCGTGATCGCGTGGCCCGACTTGAAATCGTCGCGCCAACGCGCGGCTACATCAAGGGCCTGCAGTTCACGACCATCGGCGGGGTCATCGCGCCAGCACAGGTGGTGATGGAGCTTGTCCCGATTGACGATGTGCTGATTGCCGAAACCCGCATTTCGACCGAGGATATCGGTCATGTTCACCTTGGTCAGCCGGTGACGGTCAAGGTCAGCGCGTTTGATTTTATCCGCTATGGCGGGATTCAGGGTGAATTGGTATCGATTTCGGCCTCTACTTTTGTTGATGAAGATGGACGTCCGTATTATAAGGGTAAAGTAGCGCTTGAAGCCGATGCTGTCGGCGAAGGTGCTTCAGCTCAGAAGATCATACCCGGGATGACGGTTCAGGCCGATATTCAGACCGGGGAGCGTACGCTTCTTCAATATCTGTTGAAGCCGGTTTATGTCTCGCTTGATCAAGCGTTTAGCGAACGCTGAGCAAAATTCTGGTCCCGCTGGAAATGATCTCATTTCTACTGCCTGGCCGTACATTTCACTGGTTTTTATCAGTGATTCTATACTAAGGTATAGAAGTGTGGGCCGGGGCTATCCTGTCCCGCGCTTTACGGAGAATGGGTTAGATGGCGGACGATCTTCGCGATACTGAAAGTTCTCGCTCTGACGACGGTCGGGGTGATCTTGACAACGCGGCCGCGCAGGAAGAAATCGAGCGCGGGCTTGGTCAGGATGGCGACGCGGACGAACTGGTCGAAATGCATGACGATCAGGACGGTTCTGCGCGTCCGCAAGATCAGGAGCAGGAACTGGGATCAGTGCATTACGGCACCCAGGTCCGAAATCCGCAAGCCGAAGAACAGCAGGCATTTCTGCGTCAAAATGCCGCCGCCCAGCGTCAGGAGCGTGCGCAAGCCCAAGAGGCGACTGAACAGCAGACCCTGTCTCAGATTGAAAATGCCGAGATTGAGAACAATCTCGATACCGGGGCGGACAGCTTCGAAAGTAGCGGTGGGAACGACGGTGCTGATGAGCTTTCGTTGCAGTCTGAACCCAGCGCGGTCGAGTTGCCCGAGGTCCCGCTTTCGACCAATGATACGAATGCGCTGCGTGGCGACCGTGAAGATGCCGGTCCCGCCACGGATGATAGCCTGCAACCCGATTTTGTGCCGCCAGCACAAGAAGCACCATCAGCAGAATCTGCAGTCGTTGAAGACGACCTTGAAGAAGATGACGAGCTTCTTCTCGATGACGAAATCGACACCGAAGACGAGATTGAGGTTGAAGAGCCCAAGGTCGCCGATGCACCGAACCTGAATGCTGGCGATGTGAGCGGTGCGGAAGACAGCGCGATCACGCTTGATCTGTCGGCGTCGCTAAATGACCTAGATGGCGGAAGTGAAACCCTGTCCATCACGATTTCCGGCGTCCCCGACGGTGCTGTGCTTTCGGCCGGGACAAATAATGGCGATGGTTCATGGACGCTCTCGCCCGGGCAGTTGAGCGGCCTGACCCTGACGCCGCCGGAAGATTTCAGTGGCAGCATTGATCTTGATATCGCGGCAACCAGTCGTGAAGCCAATGGTGATACGTCAACCGTCAATTCAGGCTTCACGGTTGACGTCACGGGTGTTGCTGACGGTGCAAACCTTGCTGTTTCTGACGCCAGTGGCCGCGAAGACAGCGCGATCGCGCTTGATATCGATACCGAGCTTCTTGATGGCAGCGAAAACCTCTCGATCACCATCGAAGGTGTGCCCGAAGGTGCTGTGCTCTCGGCTGGAACAGATAACGGCGACGGCACCTGGACGCTTGATGTTGATCAGCTTGAAGGCCTGACCATTACACCCGCCGAGAATTTCAGCGGCGATATTGACCTTTCCGTTCTGGTTTCGACCACAGATGGCGATGATTCCGCTGTCGTGATGGAAAACCTGACCGTCGAAGTTGAAGGCGTTGCTGATGCGCCGACGCTGGATGCTTCGGATGCATCGGGCAACGAAGATAGTGCTATTGCTCTCGACATTGATGCCGGTCTGACGGACTCCAGCGAGACGCTGACGGTGACGATCTCCGGTGTGCCGGATGGGGCATCATTATCTGCTGGCACCGACAATGGCGATGGCACGTGGACGCTGGGTTCCGACCAGCTT
>NZ_DBGS01000133.1:60006-60352 GCF_002295455.1 Thalassospira sp. UBA848
GACGCTGGGTTCCGACCAGCTTGACGGTTTGAGCATTACGCCGCCGGATGACTTCAGTGGATCGTTTGATCTTGGGGTGACGGCGACGTCTGCGGATGGTTCGGATGTTGCCACCTCAACTGACAGCATAACTGTAGATGTGACTGGTGTTGCGGACGCGCCGACGCTGGGCGTGTCCGATGCGTCAGGCAACGAAGACAGTGCCATTGCGCTTGATATCGATGCAGGTCTGACGGACTCCAGCGAAACGCTGACTGTCACCATCTCGGGTGTTCCGAACGGCGCAACCCTTTCTGCCGGTACCGATAATGGTGACGGTACCTGGACGCTGGGTTCCGACCAGCTT
>NZ_DBGS01000133.1:60667-61433 GCF_002295455.1 Thalassospira sp. UBA848
GACGCTGGGTTCCGACCAGCTTGAAGGTTTGACGATCACGCCGGCTGAAGACTTCAGTGGGTCGTTTGATCTGGGTGTGACGGCGACATCTTCTGATGGTTCGGATGTTTCCACCTCAACCGGTTCGATCACGGTGGATGTTGATGGCGTCGCCGATGCGCCGACGCTGGATGTGTCCGATGCGTCCGGCAACGAAGATAGCGCCATTGCGCTTGATATCGATGCAGGTCTTACGGACTCCAGTGAGACGCTGACGGTCACCATCTCCGGTGTGCCGGATGGTGCAACTCTGTCTGCGGGCACTGACAATGGCGACGGGACATGGACGCTGGGTTCCGATCAGCTTGAGGGTTTGACGATTACCCCGGCTGAGGACTTCAGTGGATCGTTTGATCTTGGCGTTACCGCGACGTCTGCTGATGGTGAAGACGTTGCCAGCGCGACAGGATCTATTACGGTTGATGTCGATGGCGTCGCCGATGCGCCGATCCTCGATCTATCCGATGCGTCAGGCAACGAAGACAGTGCTATTGCGCTTGATATCGATGCCGGTCTGACGGATTCCAGCGAGACGCTGACGGTGACCATCTCGGGTGTTCCGGACGGCGCGACCCTGTCCGCCGGTACCGACAATGGCGACGGTACGTGGACGCTGGGTTCTGATCAGCTTGATGGTTTGAGCATCACCCCGCCGGACGATTTCAGCGGGTCGTTTGATCTTGGTGTTACGGCGACGTCTGCTGATGGTTCGGATGTTGCGACTGCC
>NZ_DBGS01000133.1:61757-62742 GCF_002295455.1 Thalassospira sp. UBA848
CACCGACAGCGTCACCGTCGATGTGACTGGTGTTGCAGACGCGCCGACGCTGGATGTTTCTGATTCTGCGGGTAACGAAGATAGCGCCATTGCGCTTGATATCGATGCAGGTCTGACGGACTCGAGCGAAACGCTTACGGTGACCATCTCCGGTGTTCCGGATGGTGCAACGCTGTCCGCTGGTACAGACAATGGCGATGGCACCTGGACGCTGGGTTCCGATCAGCTTGATGGTTTGAGCATCACCCCGCCGGACGATTTCAGCGGGTCGTTTGATCTCGGTGTGACGGCGACGTCGGCTGATGGTGAAGACGTTGCCAGCGCGACGGGTTCAATCACGGTTGATGTTGATGGCGTTGCCGATGCGCCGACGCTGGACGTCAGTGATGCGTCGGGCAACGAAGATAGCGCGATTGCCCTCGATATTGATGCAGGTCTGACGGATTCCAGCGAAACGCTGACGGTGACCATCTCCGGTGTTCCGGATGGTGCAACGCTGTCTGCCGGTACCGACAATGGTGATGGCACCTGGACACTGAGCTCTGACCAGCTTGAAGGTTTGAGCATCACCCCGCCGGATGACTTCAGCGGATCGTTTGATCTTGGTGTGACGGCGACATCTGCCGATGGTTCGGATGTTGCCAGTGCGACAGGATCTATAACGGTTGATGTCGATGGCGTCGCCGATGCGCCAACACTGGATGTGTCGGATGCGTCGGGCAACGAAGATAGTGCAATTGCGCTCGATATTGATGCTGGTCTCACCGACAGCTCTGAAACTCTCACGGTCACGATAAGTGGTGTTCCGGATGGCGGAACGCTGTCCGCCGGTACCGATAATGGTGATGGTACATGGACGCTGAGTTCCGATCAGCTTGACGGTTTGACGATCACACCGGCTGAGGACTTTAGCGGTTCGTTCGATCTCGGTGTGACAGCGACGTCGGCTGATGGTGAAGATGTTGCAACCGCAACCGACAGCATA
>NZ_DBGS01000133.1:63114-64005 GCF_002295455.1 Thalassospira sp. UBA848
TGCTTCAGGTAACGAAGACTCTGCGATTGCCCTCGACATTGATGCAGGTCTCACCGACAGCTCTCAAACTCTCACAGTCACGATAAGTGGTGTGCCGGACGGTGCGACCCTTTCTGCCGGTACCGATAATGGTGACGGGACGTGGACGCTGGGTTCCGATCAGCTTGACGGTTTGAGCATTACCCCGCCGGATGACTTCAGTGGTTCGTTTGATCTTGCTGTAACGGCGACATCTGTGGATGGCTCAGATGTTGCGACTACGACAGGATCTATCACGGTTGATGTCGATGGTGTTGCGGATGCCCCGACGCTGGATGTATCGGACGCGACCGGCAACGAAGATTCAGCCATTGCCCTTGATATCGACGCAGGTCTGGCGGACAGTTCTGAAACCCTGACCGTGACCATCTCCGGTGTACCGGATGGTGCAACTTTGTCTGCCGGTACCGATAATGGTGACGGCACCTGGACGCTGGGTTCCGATCAGCTTGACGGTTTAAGCATTACCCCGGCTGAGGACTTCAGTGGATCGTTTGATCTGGATGTGACGGCGACATCTGCCGATGGTTCGGATGCTGCGACTACGACAGGATCAATCACCGTTGACGTTGATGGCGTTGCAGATGCGCCGACGCTGGATGTGTCCGATGCGTCGGGCAACGAAGACTCCGCCATTGCGCTTGATATCGATGCAGGTCTGACGGATGCCAGCGAGACGCTGACGATGACAATCTCCGGTGTACCGGATGGTGCAACTTTGTCTGCCGGTACCGATAATGGTGACGGTACCTGGACGCTGGGTTCCGATCAGCTTGAGGGTTTGAGCATTACGCCACCGGATGACTTCAGCGGATCGTTTGATCTGGGTGTGACGGCGACATCTGCCGATGG
>NZ_DBGS01000133.1:64328-64499 GCF_002295455.1 Thalassospira sp. UBA848
TGGTGTTGCAGACGCGCCGACGCTCGACGTCAGTGATGCTTCAGGCAACGAAGATAGAGCTATTGCCCTCGACATTGATGCAGGGCTGACCGACAGTTCGGAAACCTTGACCGTGACCATCTCCGGTGTTCCGGATGGCGCGAGTTTGTCTGCGGGCACAGATAATGGTGA
>NZ_DBGS01000120.1:0-4602 GCF_002295455.1 Thalassospira sp. UBA848
GTTCCGCCGGTATCGCTTGCCCAGCTTGCCCCGGGGGCCTATTTCCTGACCCGGCCGAGCATCTTCCACTATAACGCCACCCGTGAAGAGCTACTGGCCAGTGCCGGTGAGCTGTTTGACGTGCTGAAATCAGGCATTGTCACCATCGACATCACCGCGACCTACCCGCTTGCCGATGCCGCAAAGGCCCATGACGATCTTGAAAGCCGCAAAACCAACGGTTCGATCGTCTTTACGGTCTGATCGCGTTCGGTACTGCGCTGATATTGATATGGAAATCGAGTTTGAGGCTGGGTTATTTCCCTGCCTCTTTCAGTTCGTTCTGATGGAAAATCCGCACATCGCGCGCGATGGCATCAAAGCGATCCGAAAGGTTGTCACTGACTTCGCGGCATGGGGCGATGACGGCTTCGGCCCAGTCGACATAGGTCAGTATCTGCCTTTCATCCCAGCCAACCGGCGTGTCGGTCAGCATCGCACCGACATTGGCGACCTTGTCGGCCAGGCGCACCAGTTTGGCCCCACTGGTCAGGTTTGGGGCGGTTTCGATCTGCTTTGCCTTGCGCTCGTCACGTGGCAGGGCCTTGTCATCACTGACTTCGAGCACGATATCGGCGATGATGTCGTTAAAGCAGGCGGCGATTTCATCGCGCGTCGCACCGCAATCCTCAATCACATCATGCAGAACGGCGGCACAAAGGATGTCCTCCCCTGTGTGCGGTTCGCATTCGACAATCAGGCGGGAAACCTCGATCGGGTGATTGATATAGGGTTCCTGTGCAGCACCTTTGCGACGCTGGTCGCGATGGGCACGGGCCGCGAAATCAACAGATTTGAGTAGAAGCTGCATAAAGCGCAATACAGTCGTGAACGGAGAGCTCAGAGTCCCACGGCTTTTGCGTGGTTTCAAGCCTTCATGCATCCAACAGCAGTGAAAATTGCGCAAGTGCATGAAAAACAGCGGCAAACAGGATAGACTGACAGCAAAGCCATGACCCGGGAGAGGCAAATAATGTCACAGGAAATGCGCCTGAAACTGACCTTGTGGAATGAAAACGCCGAGACCCCGCTGCATCTGAGCGCCCTTGCCCCCAAGGATGGCTGGCAAAGCGCCCCACCCAACCGGATCGAGGCCGGTGAAACGGTGGTGTGCGAAATCACGGCTGCCAACACACTGGCGATTACGCTCAATTACGGCACGCACCATATCGGCATTCATCTTGATGATGACAGTTTTTCCATCGAGCCGGGCACTGCGCGTGTGGATCGCCAGAAACTTGATGGCGATCTGGCGGAAGTAAGCCTGGCACTATGACCGGGACAAATACGATCCCAAGCCATCAGCGTTTCATGTGAAACACTGCCGCGTTCTGGTCTGGCGTGTCCGGACCGGACACAAAAAACGGGGCCCGTCGTGGGGCCCCGTTTGATTTGGTCGATCCATGTCACAGGCCGTTCAGGCCCGGACGGCATCAGCCATTCATGGAATCGAAGAAGTCGTCGTTGTTCTTGGTGCCCTTGAGCTTGCCAAGCAGGAATTCCATCGCGTCCTGCGAACCCATCGGGTTGAGGATACGACGCAGCACCCACATCTTGGACAGAACGCTCTTGTCGACCAGAAGCTCTTCCTTACGGGTACCCGATTTAAGGATATCAATCGCCGGGAAGATACGTTTGTCAGACAGTTTGCGATCCAGAATAAGCTCGGAGTTACCGGTACCCTTGAATTCTTCAAAGATGACCTCGTCCATACGCGAACCGGTATCGATCAGGGCGGTCGCGATGATGGTCAGAGAGCCACCTTCTTCGATGTTACGGGCCGCACCGAAGAAGCGTTTCGGGCGCTGCAGCGCGTTGGCATCAACACCACCGGTCAGGACCTTGCCCGAGCTCGGAACCACGGTGTTATAGGCGCGCGCCAGTCGGGTGATCGAGTCCAGCAGGATGACAACATCATGCTTGTGTTCGACCAGACGTTTGGCCTTTTCCAGAACCATTTCGGTGACCTGAACGTGGCGCTGGGCCGGTTCATCGAAGGTCGACGAAATGACTTCACCTTTTACCGAACGGTCCATGTCGGTCACTTCTTCCGGGCGTTCGTCAATCAGAAGAACGATCAGATAGGCTTCAGGGTGGTTTTCCTCGATCGCGTGCGCAATGTTTTGCAGCATCACGGTCTTACCGGTACGCGGCGGTGCGACGATCAGGGCACGCTGACCTTTACCAAGCGGAGAGACAAGCTCGATCACGCGGTTGGTGGTGTCCTTGTTCGTGCCTTCCTGATCAATCTCGCGCTCCATATGCAGCGGCTGATCGGGATACAGCGGGGTCAGGTTGTCAAAGTTGACGCGATGACGGACTTTTTCCGGCGCATCGAAGTTGACCTTGTCGACCTTGAGCAGCGCGAAATACCGTTCGCCTTCCTTGGGCGACCGGATCTGGCCTTCGACCGTATCACCGGTACGCAGACCAAAACGCCGCACCTGGCTCGGACTGACATAAATGTCGTCGGGGCCGGCAAGATAGTTTGCCTCGGGGCTGCGCAGGAAACCGAAACCATCAGGCAGTACTTCAAGAACGCCCTGACCAAAGATGGCATGGTCGTTCTCGGCCAACTGCTTGAGAATGGCAAACATCAGCTCCTGCTTGCGGAGCGTGCTGGCATTTTCGATTTCGAGTTCATCAGACAGAGCAAGCAGCTCGGTCGGAGATTTCTTTTTAAGGTCCTGAAGATGCATATGTGCGTTTAATGATCTGTGGTTGCCGAAAGGGCGAAGATTTTATGGAGATAGAAGAGAAGATGTGCGGTTGACCGTCAGGCAAGGCACTCAGGCTTTTGCTGGGGCGTGCGGACGGTTCGAAACCTTGGAGTTGCAAGAAAGGCAGGTATTTTCATGTTTCTGGATCGAAACACCACCGATTGATACCCTTGAAAATCGTAATAGTCAAACCGTGATTCGAAGAAATCACCTATTTTGACCCCCGCGTTGTACAAAAAACACGCTTTTGGCCGGTGATTACCCGGATTTCGATCAACAGTTACGGAAACAAGGCCCCGGGATCGCAACAGATTCACTTAGCCACCGGCATATCACTGGCCCGGCCATGGATATCAAACAAAGCCTGTGCGTCAATCCCTAGGCCGGGCGTTCACGGACGATTTCAAGCATCCGGCCCAGTTGATCATCGCTCAGCCCGGCAATCCGTTCCGACAGCAGATTGGCCAGTTCGGTTGCGGCCGGTTCCAGACCGGCGGTATCAACCGTGACCTTGGGGTGTGAAAGCTGGGCAAGGCGTTTGATGTCATCGACCTCGTCCCAGACCAGATTGAAATAGCCACATATCTGTTGCACCAGACCGGGGCTGGGCCGTCCGCGATGGCCGTGTTCAAGGGCGGACAGATAGGCTGGCGACAGCTGAAGCGCGGTTGCCATATCGGTCAGCGTGACGTTGTTGCGCGCACGGAGTTCCCTGATGCGATTGCCAAAAGGTGTCACGGGCGTCTCCGTTTCAACAAGACATAAAAGGCCCCGGCCCCGCCATGCTGGATCTGGGCCTGATGAATGGCAAGAATGCGGTTGCGCAGGCGCGGGGCGCTCAGCCATTGCGGGGTACGTTCGCGCAAAAGACCGGTACGGCCATACTCATCGGGCCTTGATCCCTTGCCAGTTATTACGAGAACGCAACGTTTTCCGGCCCGCCAGCTGTCTTCGATAAATGCGTTGAGCGCATTATGGGCGACGTCCTGGGTCATGCCATGCAAGTCGATGCGCCCGTCAATGGACATCTTGCCTTTCTGGAATTTTTGGGCGGTTGAGCGATCAATCCCGTCGGTGACACCGGGTTGGAGTTCCGAAAGCTGGCGATTTTTGATCTGTGGTCCACGGTCGGCATTGCGGGCCGATGGCAGATTGCGCGCTGCCCGGCTTTGCTCGGACTGTTCAAGCTTGTCGCCAAGATTGTCGGGCAAGGTGATGGCGGTATCGCTGGTGTGGATGTCGTCATCAGATGCGACCACGTCATCGCCGCCCTTGCGCTTTTTCTTGCGCAAGGGTTTGACGTCACGGGTAAAGACCTCCCACAGGGTCTTTTCATCATCCGTGACGGTGCGGCGTCGCTTATTTGGTTTCTTCTGACTCATCGACCAAGACAATATGCAAGTGGCGCGATCCATGTGCGCCAAGCTGTATCATCTGTTCGATATCACCTGTCCGCAACAGCCCGCTCACCCAAGGAATGTTCGCGGCATATTGCCGTGTCCTTCCTTTTCGCGCAACCGCGCCCGTGGCTCATTTCGGCATCTGGCGACAAACTGTTTGGTAAAAACAGGCAGAACCGGCAATAGCGATCCCCACAAGTCGGGACCTTAGGGACCAATGCCGTTCAAATCGACGCAGCTCACACCGTTATTATCAAGATCAAGCATCGCCTTGAGAAACGAGCTTTCCAGATTGGTCGATAATCCGTTCTGACGCCGGTTTTCGACAAAGAAACCGTTGGTTTTAAAGGTATCGAGCCGGGCCTGGAGTTTTGCGATATCACTGTCTGGCACATCGCCGCTGATCGCGATGTAAAGGTAACAGGTGCGATACGGCAAGGCGC